>JAHDBT010000091.1:0-13462 GCA_020630215.1 Bacteroidota bacterium | reverse complement strand
CAAATCGTACAATATTGAGCGTTTTGTAAGCCAAGCTTTTAAAGAAAAACTTGTGCAATATTTACAAGCTACCCCTTTTGATATTGTTCACTTGGAAGGTGTTTATTTAGCTCCATACATCGCTACCATTCGGCAACACAGCCATGCACCTATTATTATGCGAGCGCACAATGTAGAATTTGAAATTTGGGAACGTTTAGCGGAAGAACAAAAAAATCCACTCAAAAAAATATACATGCAACTATTGGCTAAACGGATGAAAAATTTTGAGGTAAATAGTTTGCAAAATTATGATGGATTGGTGCCGATTTCGGTAAAAGATGAAGCTTGGTTTAAGGCATTGGGCTACCAAGGAAAAAGTCTAACTATTCCCGCAAGTGTTGATTTAAATCGTTATCCTAGCAACTACACGACTACTGAGTTTCCTTCTATTTATTTTATTGGTTCGCTAGATTGGATGCCTAACCAAAAGGGATTGGTTTGGTTTTTAGACGAAGTTTGGCCAAACTTACATCAACAGTTTCCTAAGTTAAAAATTTACATAGCAGGACGCAATATTCCGCAATGGTTTGCCGAACAAAATAGGCCTAATGTAGAGATTGTTGGAGAGGTAGACAATGCCATTACCTTTATGCAAAGTAAAGCCATTATGATTGTTCCGTTGTTTTCGGGAAGTGGAATGCGAATAAAAATTATTGAAGCAATGGCACTAGGAAAACCCATTGTAGCCACCAGTCTAGCCGCCGAAGGCATTGCCTACGAATCGGGAAAAGACCTAATGATTGCCAATGACGCAAAAACATATGTTGCTCATTTAGCCAAATTGGTACAAGAAAAAAACTTTTGTACCACACTAGGAAATAATGCTCGAAATTTTATTGCCAATAATCATGAGAATAAGGTACTGATTAATAGGTTGGTTGATTTTTATAATGCGGCTATAGCAAAACGGGTAAACAAAATCAAACCCAAACCACCCCGAGAAAATTCATGAATTTTCTCTACAGCCATCCTTGTTTTTTCATCCAATCATCGTTAAAAACTTTGCCTACATAACGACTACCGTGATCATGAAAAACGACCACTACCACATCATCCTCTGTTAACTCGTCCTGAATTTCGTAGATGCCTTGTAGTGCTGAACCGCATGAATAACCAATAAACAAACCTTCTTCCTTTGCTAATCGACGGGCCATTACTGCCCCATCTTTATCAGTTACTTTTACAAATTTGTCGATAATATCAAAATCAATGTTTTCGGGAATAATGTCTTCGCCAATGCCTTCGGTAATATACGGGTGGATTTCGTTTTCATCAAACTCACCTGTTTCGTGGTATTTTTTTAATGCCGAGCCATACGTATCTACACCTATTACTTTAATATCGGGGTTTTGCTCTTTTAAATAACGCCCTGTGCCAGATATAGTGCCGCCTGTGCCAACCCCTACTATAAAATGGGTAATTTTTCCTTCTGTTTGTTTCCAAATTTCAGGACCTGTTGATTCGTAGTGTGCTTTTCGGTTGGATAAATTATCGTATTGGTTACAGTAAAAAGAGTTAGGCGTTTCTTCACTCAACCTTTTAGAAACAGAGTAGTAAGAACGAGGATCTTCTGCTTCTACATCTGTAGGGCAAACATGTACTACTGCGCCCATTGCTCTTAGGATGTCTACCTTTTCTTTAGACTGTTTATCGGTGGTAGTAAAAATACATTTATAACCTCGTAAAGCCGCTGCAATTGCCAAGCCCATACCCGTATTTCCAGAAGTACCTTCTATAATTGTACCTCCAGGTTTTAACAAGCCAGCAGCTTCGGCATCTTCAATCATCTTCAAAGCCATCCTATCTTTAATAGAATTACCTGGATTAAAAAACTCTACTTTAGCCAATACAGTAGCCTTAATAGGTGCAACTGTTTTATGTAGTTTAATTAATGGCGTATTGCCAATGGCCTCTAAAACATTATTGTAATACATATTATATAGGAATTTTAGCGCAAAAATAAGATCCTAGCACTACAAAGTGGAAAGATTGGTCAATTTTCTGACTCAGAAAGAATAAATAATTTTCAAGCAGATTTTTAGGTTGCCATAAAAAAAAAAGAAATCCGCCCCTGTCGATATTAAATCTAACACGAGGCGGAAAACTAAACCCTAAACCTTATTGTAGAAATTTTTCTACTTAAACATCATGAAAAACCTTTGTATTTTCTAAATCTTATCACTGGTATAAATGTAGTAATTATTCTGCAATTGATACGTCATTAAAGTTCCATGGTTACTTCTTTTTTTACCAAAAATTAAATCATTATTAGGTTTCAAAAACCAAAAAAAGCATCCCTTCAAGATACTGACCTGTTGATTACCAACATTTTAAAGCTTAAAAAACAAATCCCTATTGTAAAGTCAAAGCAAAATATGCACTAATAAATCGTATATCATTTCACCCTTGCCTTAGCATTTTTTTGAATATTTCAGTAAGCAACAACAAATGCGGTATTAAGGAAAATCCAAGGGTAATTGCTTCCTCAAACTAAGGAAAAAAATACTATCCTGCCAATTTCCCACCAACAAAGCATGACTATCATTTTAGGTCGAAAAAAAAGAAATTCCAATGTGTTCTTTCAAGTATCTTAACTAAACGGTCGCTAAAATTCCATTTTCCGATTGTTGAACGCAGTTAAAACATTAGCAACTTGTAACCATACGATTTAAATTGAGTGAGTACCTCCTGTATTTTTAATTAAATGCAGGAGGCTTTTTTATATTTAGATTTAGCGAAGCGTAGCTTCTACTTTCTACCTCACTAACCTACTCTTTATAAAACTCCACCGCTTTTTCGTGTTCTACATACATAGTGGGTGTACCGCCAAACTCTACCACTTTTCCTTTTACACATATTTTGGCACCCATTAGTTCTACCTGTGGCTCGTAGCTAAAGTTTGCAATATCTGATTCCCGAATAAAAACGGTAAAATGTTGATTGGGGAATTTCTTATCCAAATTCATAAAAACATTGCCTTTGCGAGAAAGTTTGGTACTTACTACTGTACCACAAACTTTTACCACTTTAGATCGATCCATATACAATTTGGCTTGTACCGTGTTAAACGTATTAGGCGGTAAAGTTGGGGCCGAAATGGCTGGTACATCGTCTTTCTCTTTCTCAGGCAACCACGATATGGGATTGACTTGTTTTTCAATTTCTCTTTCTAAATCCTCTGGAATGGATGGGTAAAAATCAATGCCCGTTAACTCCTCTACTTTATCAATAGCTACGGCATAGGATTCGATAGGGTACTCACATTTGGCATTGGGCATTAAAAAAGCAATTCCTTTTTGTTGATTTAAATCTAAAATTACTTTAAAATATTGTTCTGGAATGCTCACCTTATTTATACTGCGTTCAATTTTAGGTAAATCATCCTTTAAAACAGGACCCGTTACTACGTATAATTGGGTATTGGGGTTGTGGTAAATATAGGAACGCATAACCCCTTCTAGTTCTGCCCAGCGGCCACGGTTAAAGTCGGCAACCTGCGGCGACATATTGGAGTAAAAATACGATTCCGACAAGGCTTCTTGCGACCATCTAAAATCGGCCGAAGGAGCTAAATGTCCTCTATCGTAACCAAAGCCATCGTATTCGTAAGTCGTGCCATCTGCTTTTAAAGATTTCAAGAAATAGTCCTTTTCTTCTGCCGAGCCTGTTTTCACTTTGGAGTCGGTTCTAAAATCGTTGGTACGAGAAACATTACCGTTAAGAATATCGGGCGTAACAATATGCGCTACCCATTTGGCTTGCTCGTGTGCTTCATCATATACCAACATCATGGCGGTATGTTCTATTAGTTCTTCGCCTGTTTCCAGTTTGGGCAAACCTGTTTTTTTGAGGTCGGCTCGTACTTGTTCTAAGCTTACTAGCTCTAAAGCTGCTACTATTTTTTCTTCTTGGGCTTTTAAGGTGGCTAACTCTTCTTTAAGTGCTGCCTTGCGGCTGCTTATATCTTGTGCTAGTATACTAGCAGGTAGCCCTATCGCCATAAGCCATAAGTATAATAGTTTGTACATCATCAATCGGGTTGTTTATAAAAAAAGAAATTGCGGAACCGTTTTAATACACGAATGAATATTCTTGCCAACGCATTTGCACCATTCCTAATAATTTAATAGGTTTGGCATTTTATCCATCGTCTACAAATTACAAAAAAAATGGAATATTCAACACCAAATCAACAAGGGAATAACAAAAATAGGGGGTTAAAAATTGCCAGTATTGTATTTTTGTTTTTATTACCCGTTTTAAGCTACTGGTATTTTGGTAAACAAACAGCTCCGTTACGTATAGCCTGGAAATATTTTGAGTACCCTGAGAGCTTGCCAATTATACAGTCGGAAGGAGCAACAATAGAGAAAGAATTTAGACGTGCGAATGGTCATTATCAAAAACAGGATTTTACTTGGGCGGTTATTGCACTCAATAATACTATCCGCACGCCACAAACACAGCATGTAATTGCTTATAATTTAGGGCTTTGCCATTTTATTAGTGGAGATGCCGCAGCAGCCGTAAAAGATTTTGAATTGGTATTAAATTACCCCGAAAATCCTTTAAAAGAAAAAGCGAAATGGAATTTAGCCCTATCACATTTACACAATAAAAACCAAACGGCTGCCAAACAATTGCTCCTAGATATTCAAAACAATCATCCTATTTATAAAGATAAAGCTAAACGATTATTAGCGGAATTAGAGTAAATTTTTGGTAGCAGGTATTTTTGTAGAAAGTAGAAGGTACTATGGATTTCCTGTTTTAAATTCCATTAAATAAGGATTGATTCGCACGCCTGCTTTATTTCTAAAATTGGTAGATACTTCTAATTGGTAGAAATGCTTGGGTTTTAGATTAACTTCTATAAAACCCGTTTGCTCATCTAAAAAACGAAACTGGTCTACTAGAATTGCCGTTTCTTTTCCTTTAGGTCCATACACAAAACCTGAAAATTTGGTGTCCATTGGTTCTGAAAATTTTATATGGAAGTTGCGCTTTCCAGGTTTAATGTTTTTAGAACTTTGCATTAACTCTGGAATATTTAATACGGTTGGTAATCCTTCTTGAACCTTGTTGTTGGCCCAGCTTAGAAGTAGAATGACCAACATGCAAGGTATTAGAATGTATAGGAAGTTTTTCATTTTTTGATAATTTATTCTGTAACCCAATCATGCCCCATTGCTTTTAAAGCAGCAATGCCATATTGGTTACTAGGATTTAACTCCAACGATTTACGGTAATTAATTACGGAATTGGTGGTATCGCCCATCACCCAATACGCCTCCCCTAATGAGTCGTACACATTCCAATGTTTGGGATAGGATACTACATTTAATTTAAACAGTGCAATTGCCTCCGCCATTTTTTTTGCTCCAAGATAAGCATAACCCAAATTATTTAATTCATCGGCATTAAAAATAATTTCTTTAGGCTGTTTTTTCCATAGTTTTTTGTAGTAGTTAATGGCTTTTTTAATGCTGCTTTGTTCTAGTTTTTCTTTTATAATATCTCCTATATATTTTTGTTGATGCTTTTCTTTTAATTGGGATAAGGATTCGTTAAAATAACCTGTTGATTCGATGTAAGCTTCTACGGATGCGTTATCGCTAAAATCCAACTCAATCATGGTTTTGATGGCTGCCATTTTATCTTCGGCATTTTCGTAGTAACGTTTGGCAATGGCATAACCCACATAATAGCCCAAATCCCGAACACCAAATTCATTTTCCTGCGAACTCCACAGCCAATACTTGGTGTCTTTTTGAAACATATCTTTTACAAAAGCGGCTTTAATTCGTTCGTCGTTTTTAAAACCATAGGCAATCGCTTCGGCATTGGAGTTGGTTTCCATAATGTGGCAAGAAATAAATTCTGCCACGCCTTCATTAACACATTTAAATAATAAATTACTATTTACGATGCTGTTTTGTTGTGTGTGTATATACTCGTGTACATTGGTGAGGCAAACATGTTCATGCCCATGTTCTTGTGCTGACCAAAGTTTTTTGAGGTTATTAAACTGGGCGTTGTCTGGAAACTCTTCGGTACATGCCGTTGGGCCAGCTAGTGCCGTTTCGGTGCCAATGAGTACTTGCCCATCTAGTATGGTTCCTCCTGTGCGGAAAACGCCTACGGTAAAATAAATGTTAGCAGGTTTTAAATCAGGGTATACTTTACGGAGGCGGTCAATGCCATCTACTAATTGTGGGCCGATGGTTTTTGCTTGGTACATATTTTCTTTAATGGATTCCCAAAATTTGGGGTAATTAACAATCGCAGCTACATATTCATCTGCACGGTAGTCTCGGGCTTGCATAATTAATTTTAATCCGCGGCTGCCTCGGTCTATTACCATTTCTTGAAACAGGTCTATTCTTTTTTGTTGATTTGGTGCTGCTTGTATTAAGTAAAAGGCTTCCCAAAAATTATCAATATCAGAACTGATTACATTGTGGTAAGCAATGGGTGTTGTTGTTGCTGCGTTTTGTGCGTAGGATTTATTGCAGCAAAAAGTTACTAATACAATAGCAATAAAAATTACTTGGAAGGTTTTCATGAACAATACATTTTGATGAGTTAGTAACGGTAAAAAAATAACTTCCTGATTTCTACTTGATCTTTTGCACTTATACGGCGTTGCAAATACTCGCAATAGCGCTGCTATTGCTGCGTTTTGCGCCTTGTCTAAGCACAAAATCTCTGCGGATAAATCGGGAACTTATTTTTCAACCGTTACTTAATACCTGCAATATAAGCCCACTTTTCCTAGTAAATTTTCTTTTTATGTGAATAGAGGGTTTGGCAATGTGAATAGTTTATTTAAGTAAAAGCGGCTTTCTAAAAAGAGGAAAAAAGGAAGCGATAACTGTTCACCCTCTAAAAACCGCCGTTGGCATAATTTTATAATGAGTTTAATTTAAAAACCTTATTTTGCAGTATGCTTACAACAACCGCATGGCATTTTGGATTTTGGTTATTTATTACCGTTTTAACAATGACCAACATTTTCCCTTACTTTAATAATATAGGGCAACTATTAATTTCGGGTGTTTTATTTTTACCATTAAGTTTAATAGGCACTTATTTTAATTGGTGGGTGTTAATGCCCAACCTATTACAAAAAAAACGCTTTTGGACGTATGCACTTTCACTTATTGCATTAATTTTATGTTTAAGTGTGTTTCAACGTTATTTGTGTCAGTATCATTTTTATCCTAGCTTTTGGGTGGTAAAGTTTGAGGTGTTGCATAAGGGTTTATTATTGCAAGCGGCCTCTATTTTAACGCTGCCTATTTTGTGTTCGATTTGGGCATTTCGTTCGTTGGCGTGGTATAAAAAAAGCAATGAAGCCAAACTCAAAGTAGCACAACAAAAAACAGAAGAGTTGAAATATTTAAAATCTCAAATCAATCCGCATTTTTTGTTTAATACTTTAAACTCCTTGTATGGACTTTCCTTAGAACAAAATAAAAAAGTACCACATTTAATTTTACGGCTGTCCGATTTACTGAATTATTCTTTGTATCGTTCTCAATCCTCCTCCATTACTTTAGAAGAAGAATTAGAATTAATACAAAGTATGATTGAACTAGAACAGGTGAGATTTGATGACAGACTGCAAGTAAAATTGGAGGTAGATCCAAGTGTTGATTTACAACAAAACATTGCTCCGCTTTTACTAATTCCGCTAGTGGAAAATGCATTTAAACATGGGGTGAAAGAAGCTACAGATAATGCAAACATAACTATTTTGTTGAAGGATATGGAAAACGGTGTTTGTTTTGAAGTACAAAATTCTATTGCCAATATGGAAGTCAAACAAGGCGAAAAAACAGGCGGCTTGGGTTTGGAGAATTTAAGAAAACGGTTGGAAATATTGTATCCTAATAAGCATGAATTAGAAGTGGGGGCGAATGGGGGACTTTTTATAGCTCAGTTAAAAATTGTAATGCCTTAATTGAACTAATTTAAATTGTTTATCTTCTAAAAATTCTTTATCTTGATAAAAATTCAAGTACCTATGACCTTAAAAAGTATTGAATATCTAGTAAACCAAGTACTTTCTTCTCCTCAAGCTCCTAATGTAGTTAAGCAAATACGTAAAATTTTAAAACAGGAAGAAGAAAAAAGGAATGAGTTTTACAACTTTATTTCCGAACAAATGAAAGCGGAGTTTATTAATGGGGAAATCGTTATTCATTCGCCTGTAATAATTGAACACAATGAGATTAGTGGTAATCTTTATAAAATACTCGATACTTATGTAGTAGAAAAAGAGGCAGGGTTTGTAGGAATGGAAAAAATATTGATAAAACTTACTAGAAACGATTATGAACCTGATGTTTGCTATTTTAAACGGGAAAAATCGGATCTATTTGTAGCAGAACAAAAAATTTTCCCTCCGCCCAATTTAGTAATTGAAGTATTATCTAAAAGCAGTATTAAAAGAGATAGGGGCATAAAGTTTGCCGATTACCAAACACATGCCGTACAAGAATACTGGATAATAGATCCTAAAACCCAAACCGTTGAGCAATATCAATTGGATAAAAACGGCAATTATGAATTGCTGCTAAAATCTAAAACGGGCATTCTTGAAACGCCCCTTTTCCCTAATCTCTTGATTCCAATAAAATGCCTCTTCGATAAAAAACTAAGCCATAATTTCATAAAGGAAATTTATAATTTATAAACTTTCACTCCGCAATTAAGTAGTCGGACAAAATAATCGACACATTATTTATGCCCAACTACTTACCCTATAAGCTACTACGATAAAAAGAAAAGAATTAACCAATGTCTAAAATTAAATGCCTAGTAGTAGATGACGAATCTATTGCCCAAAGAATTATGGTAAATTACCTTAATGAATTAGATAACTACGAAGTAGTCGCAACTTGTAATAATGCTATTAAAGCCAACCAGGTATTAAATCAGCAAGCTATTGATTTGATGTTTTTAGATATTGAAATGCCTAAAATAAAAGGGCTTGCTTTTTTAAAAACCTTGGCGCATCCGCCAGCGGTAATTATTACTACTGCCCACCGAGAATTTGCTTTAGAGGGTTTTGAATTAGATGTGATTGATTATTTATTAAAACCTATTTCCTTTGAGCGATTTTTGAAAGCCCTTAATAAATTTAATAGAAAACATGCTGCTTCTTTGCCTGTCACCTCTCCCCTGCCTGCTCCTCCAACACCTCCCGAAAAAATTATTTATTTAAAAAGCGATAGAAAGATGTTGCGCTTAAAGGAGAACCAAATTCGATATATTGAAGGGATGAGTAATTATGTGGTCGTGCATGTACAAGATCAAAAACATGCGGTTTATATTTCATTGACCGAAATTAAATCTAAGCTGAGTGCTAATTTTATTAGGGTTCATAAATCTTATATTGTTAACAAGCAATTTGTAAATGCTTACACCAAGGAAATAGTAGACATTGCTGGGGAGGCAATTCCTATTGGGAAATCTTTTAGGGAAGGGATTCAGGGGTTTTAGTAAAAAAAATAGGGCATCAACTAAATAACACCCTATTTTGTTTTGCTTAAAATCAACCAGCAGTATCAACAATATCTCGAACTATTTTTTGTAGCTCTGTAAGTGAGGGCTTGGGGAAACCGCCAAAAAAGGCAATGGTAATATGGGTGCGGCCATAGGCTTCAACTTCGGGAGTCCAAAGTACGAAGGCAGCACCGAGGTAGCCCCAATTTTCGGGGAGACTTAAATCAATGGTGCGTCCTTGCAAACTTTCGGCTTTTTGGCGAAACTGTTTGTCATCTCGAATTTTAGTTAACTCGATGTGTAAATCCATACGGTCGCCTTTATGCTCGTAGCGTTTAAAAACTTCCGCTTTTAGTTGGTGCAGTACTTGATACAAGCGACTTTTATTATCTAAAAGTTTACTCTTGCCCTCTTTACCAACTATGCGGTCGAGGGATTGAAATAAAATAGGTAATTCCATAATTTTAAATTTACAAATTAAAAAATATGGTCAAACTAATGAACCATACTATAACCTACCTATCTTACTTTTAGTTCCGCTACCTTAAATATTTATCATTTTTTTGAGGACTTTAGCCGCTCAAATGATGGCAATACCTTTTGTATTTAGGACATTTAATAATTCCTACCTCTATTTCAACTCCTCCCTCAAAAACCTAGCAGTATGACTTTTCTTATGTTTGGCTACTTCTTCGGGTGTACCCTCGCAAATAATAGTACCGCCTTTCATGCCGCCTTCTAGTCCTACATCTATAATATGGTCGGCAACTTTTATTACGTCCATATTGTGTTCGATGATGAGGATGGTATTGCCTTTGCCTACTAGCTTTTGAATCACTTTGAGTAACATGCTTATATCTTCAAAATGCAAACCTGTAGTTGGTTCGTCTAAAATATAGCAGGTGCGTCCGGTATCTCGTTTTTTTAGTTCGGCGGCGAGTTTTACTCTTTGTGCTTCGCCTCCACTAAGGGTTGTTGCTTGTTGTCCTAGTGAAATATAACCCAAACCTACATCTTGTAGGGTTTTTATCATGCGGTATATTTGTGGGAGATCTTCAAAAAAGGCAACGGCTTCATCCACCGTCATTTTTAAAATATCGCTAATGGATTTGCTTTTGTAGCGCACTTCTAGCGTTTCTCTATTGTAGCGTTTGCCCAAACACCTAGGACACAGTACATGCACATTGGGCAAGAAATTCATTTCTATTACCTTCATTCCTCCGCCTTGACACTCTACGCAGCGGCCGCCTTTTACATTAAAAGAAAAACGCCCTGCTTTATACCCTCGAATTTGTGCTTCGGGCAGTTTGGCAAATAGGTTGCGGATGTTGGTAAATACGCCAATGTAGGTTGCTGGATTAGAACGGGGTGTGCGCCCAATGGGTGATTGATCTATTTCGATTACTTTGTCTAAATGTTCTAATCCTTCGATGCTTTCGTAGGGTAAGGGGCGTTTTAAGGCACGGAAAAAATGGTGGTTAAGAATGGGGTACAAGGTTTCGTTAACAAGGGTTGATTTACCACTTCCCGAAACACCTGTAATACATATTAATTTGCCTAGCGGAAACTGTACGGTTACATTTTTTAGGTTGTTGCCTGTTGCGCCTTTGAGGGTTAAAAATTTACCATTGCCTTCCCGTCTAGTTGCTGGCACTTCAATTTCCTTTTTACCATTTAAATATTGGGAGGTAAGCGTTTTTTGTTTGATAAACTTTTTAGGCGTTGCTGCTGCTACAATTTGTCCGCCTAGTTTGCCTGCGCCTGGGCCAATGTCTATTATATAATCGGCAGCCAGCATAATGTCTTTATCGTGTTCTACTACTAGTACGGTGTTGCCTGCTTCGGCTAATTTTTGGAGAGCGGTAATCAGGCGGTGATTGTCTCTTTGGTGCAAGCCAATGCTGGGTTCGTCGAGGATGTAGGTGATGCCTACGAGTTGTGAACCTATTTGCGTTGCTAGGCGGATGCGCTGCGATTCGCCGCCAGATAAGGAACGGGCGGGGCGGTCGAGGGTGAGGTAATCTAGTCCTACGTTGAGTAAAAATCCAATACGGTTTGTCAACTCTTTGATGATGTCTTTACCAATCGTTTGTTGTCGTTTATTGAGTTTTTTATTCACTTTGCCTAGCCAATCGTGCAGCACCTCAATATCCATTTGGGCGAGTTGGGCAATATTGTGTTCGGCAATTTTAAAGTGTAACGATTCTTTTTTTAGGCGTTGTGCATTGCAAGTCGGACAAGCTTTTTTTATCATAAAGCCTTCTGCCCATCGGCGTATTTTTTCGGAGATGGATTTATCGTGGTAGCAGCGTTTAATGGTATTGAGAACGCCTTCGTAATCGAGTTTATATGTTTTTTTGTTGCCACCATGTTCTAGCTCTACCGCTAGGGCATCGCTGCCGTTTAATATGAGATTTAATCCTTCTTTGGGTATTTCCTTTACGGGTGTTGCTAAAGAGAATTTAAATTGTTTGGCAATCGAACGTATCTTTTTAAAGGTATAATTATCCCGCACATCTCCTAGTGGGCGAATCGCTTTTTTGTTGATGCTCAGGCTATCGTCAGGAATCACCAATTCCATATCAGCATCGTGTATAAAACCCAAACCTTTGCAGGAAGGACATGCGCCGTAGGGAGAGTTAAATGAAAAGGTGTTAGGCGAAGGTTCGTCGTAAGCAATGCCTGAATCAGGACACATGAGGAGTTTACTAAACACTTTAATGGCTTCGGTTTCGTAGTCCATTGCCATGAGTAAGCCTTTGCCCATTTTCAGGGCCATTTCTACGGATGCAGCAATACGTGGGCGATAATCTTTTCCTATTTTCAGTCGGTCTATTACCACTTCAATATCGTGAATTTTGTAGCGGTCTACTTGCATTCGTTCGGTAATATCTACAATTTTGCCATCGACTCTTACTTTTACAAAGCCTTGTTTTCTTATTTGTTCAAACAGATCTCGGTAATGTCCTTTACGTCCTTTTACTAGTGGGGCTAGTACAATCATTTTTTTACCGTCGTGATGTTCAATGAGGTAGTCGATGATTTGTTGTTCGGTAAAGCGCACCATTTTTTTGCCCGTGTTATAAGAATAGGCTTCTCCTACTCTAGCAAAAAAGAGGCGTAAGAAATCGTATATTTCGGTAACGGTACCTACGGTAGAACGGGGGCTTCGGTTGGTGGTTTTTTGTTCGATGGAAATAACGGGGCTTAGTCCTGTGATTTTTTCTACATCGGGGCGTTCCATATTGCCAATGAATTGCCGTGCATAAGCCGAAAAGCTTTCCATGTATCGGCGTTGGCCTTCGGCGTAAATGGTATCGAAAGCTAGGGAAGATTTACCGCTGCCACTAATGCCTGTTACAACCACTAGTTTATTACGAGGAATGCTGATGTCGATATTTTGTAGGTTGTGTACTCGTGCGCCATAGACTTGTAAGTCCTCAATTTCTATATCGCTAATGGCGGGTTTCGATTTGAGTTTCGATTTCGCTTTGGAGGATTTTTTGGTTGTTGCTATTTTGGTCATGCTTGTTGCTTAGTGCTGCGGTTTTTTAGTATCGTTTATGTTAACAAAGGCTCGAAGTTTACCAAAACACAACGTTTTTTTTGTGTCTGACTTTTTTCTTCGAATTACTATGTATTGGGCTTTTTAGTTGGGGAAAGCACAAAGGTAGGGTTTAGGGGGGTGTTTTGCAAATGAGAGCAACAACAAGTACAAAAAGCCATTTCCCTTATCATTAGTCCCTTACCCGTGAAATTCTGCGCAAAGCTGGCAGAAAATGCATGGGAATCCTTAATCATATTGACTTGTCTAATCATCAAAAACTTCGTGCGCTTTTTTAAGCGAAGCGGCTTAGTGTCTATAAAAAAGTAAAGGGTAGTAATCGTAGAGAAAATTCATGAATTT
>JAHDBT010000709.1 GCA_020630215.1 Bacteroidota bacterium | reverse complement strand
CACCATCAGCAGGTAAATAAATTTTAAATGCTAACTCTTCGATTCTAAATGCTAAATGATTCCCTCCTAGCATCAGCAGGAAAAAAAATCAAAAATCAAATTTCAAATTTCAAGAATCAAAATTCAACCCTTCCCTCTAAGGCGTATTTATAGAAACAGGTACTATTTTCCCATTAAAGAACTGTTGTCCGTTTAAAGCAAAATCGGCAATAAACTGCGCCATTTGTGCGGCACTTAATGGAGCGTTATAACCAGGAAAAGCTTTGTTCAGCATTTCCGTTTGTACAGCTCCGAGTGCTAAACAATTAATGGCAATGTTTTCTGCTTTCCATTCTTCGGCTAGGCATTCGGTAGCAATAGCCAAAGCACCTTTACTAGCACTGTACACCGATAAGCCTGGAAACTTTGAGCTGCCTTGAAAACCGCCCATACTACCAATATTTACAATATGCGATTTTGTTTGCTGATTAAAATGCGGATATAAATCACGGATTAACCGCAAAGGACTAAGCACATTGATCTCGAAGGAATGGCGAAGTTCCGCATCACTTAATTGTGTGAAACTTTTGTTGACCAACCAACCTGCATTGTTAATTAAGCAATCTATGTTAGAACAGGTATGGTTTATCTGTTGAACCAAAGAGGTGAAATCGGGCTGCGTTAAATCGAATGCAATAGGATGTAGTTGCTTGTTTTGTAAAGCTTGCAAAGGGCTAATATTTCTGGAAATAGCGATAATTTGATAGGAGGCATTTTGTTGTAATAAATACTGCACAACAGCATATCCTATTCCCTGACTTGCTCCTGTAATAATGATATTCATGTTTTTTTTGTGAAGATAGGGAAAATTTATTTTTGACGATAAGTACGTAATGTTAAACTTTATGTATGAAAATTTATATCTTGCATAAGATCTTTATTATTCAATCAATTTAAAATGTATACAAATGAATCAAACAATTCGCACTGTGTTTGTAGTAGTAGTGCTATGTATGGCAGCCATTAACACAACAACAACACAAGCCCAAAATTGGGAACAGTTTTTACAAGCAGGCAAAATTTGTGCAGTAGAAGCTACTAGCAACAATACTTATTGGGTGCTAGGAACAAATTTAGACAATCACACCACACTTAAACATTTAGATAATGATGGAAATGAACTACTAAGTTTTGTGTACGATGATTTACCTAACAAACCGTACAGTTTAGCTATTGCCGATAATGGAGATTTGCTGATTGGGGGAGGGGAGAGAAACCCTTGGGGTGGTTTAGAACCGTTGGCTTTTTTAAGTCGAATTAGTACGGATGGAGCCGTTTTATGGACGCAGATTTACACTAGTTTTTATTGTATTAGCAAACTATCAACAACTACAAATGGAGCAATTTATGCCACACAGCCCGATATTCTGGGAGATGATTATGAGTTAGGGGAAGGCAAAGTACTTAGATTAGATGCGGCTGGAAATATCGTATGGCTAAATGAAATACAACAAACCGACTATGACACATTTAATTACGACGGAATGATAGTAACGGAAGATGAAGGAGTTATAGTTACTTGTGGTAGAGATGAGGACGGTGCTTTTTCGTCTTTTGGATGGTATGTAATAAAATTTAATAGTGATGGAGAAATGGATTGGATGAATGAAATTGTAAGTGAGTATGATGGAAATGCAGCAACAGATATTATTGCAACTGACGATGGTAATTATGTGTTTGCGAGTGTTTATGGGCATTTTACTTATGGAGTTGGTTTGGTGAAAATGGATGCAGCAGGTAATGAAATTTGGAGCAGGTACTTAACAGGTGTAGCAGGGGGGATTTTTGAAGATTTTGTTAATGCGGGTGAGGGACTTTTTCTTTTTTTAGGAACTAAAGTTTCAGAAACTGCGGATAATTGTTTAGTGTTAACAGGGATGTTCAAATATCAACCTAATGAGGGGGAACCTACTATTGGGCATCCTTTTTATATTGTTGCAAATGAAGAAGGATTGGTAATAGAGGAAGAAATATTAGGTTTAGCTACTAATGAGGTAGAGTTTAGCTATAATAACCAAACACACATTCTTGGGGCAGATAATAAAATAGTATTCACCACTAGCATCTACGAAAACGAAACCGACGATTTTCTAAGTCAACACATCTCTCAATACAACATTGGTTCTAATTGCCGCTTAGAAGGCATTACCCTCCCCGTAGAACTCGTACAATTTGAAGGAAAAGCCCTCAATCAAGAACAAATACAACTCAATTGGCAAACCGCCAGCGAATTAAACAACAGTCATTTTGTACTAGAAAAAAGTAAAAATGGATTCGACTTTTTTCCACTTACTCAAATACAAGGGCATGGCACAAGCAGCACCCTACATAAATACCAGCATGTAGATAAAAGTCAACATAACAGCACCAATTACTACCGCCTAAAACAAGTAGATAGAGATGGGCAATACGAATACTCGAAAGTAATTAAGGTGCAATTACAAGAAGGAAGAAATAGCATGGTGTACGTATATCCTAACCCAGCTACCAATCAAATTACCGTCGATTTTCCTACTGCCAACGAGGAAACCATTAACCTACAAATTTTTAATAGCAAAGGCGCAATGGTATACCAACAAAAATGGACAGGCATTGATGCCATTCACGAAACCATAAACATTAGCGATTTACCCAATGGCGTTTATGTAATTCATACCACAACTGCGAGTGAAAACTATATGCAAAAATTAGTGGTAATGCACTAGCGCAATTTTATTTTATACAGTTTATAAAAAGCCCCCATTCAAACTTAAAAAACTTGAATAGGGGCTTTTTATTTTTTATTTTACCAACTACCAACTACCAACTACCAACTACCAACTACCAACTACCAACT
>JAHDBT010000090.1:13860-18076 GCA_020630215.1 Bacteroidota bacterium | reverse complement strand
AATACAAAAAAAACAATTATCTTTGAAAAGAACTGATTAACTGAAACCATAACATAAAAAGTTTAAATGTTATGGAAGGCCTTCCGTAAAATAGATTACATAATCTGTTAGTATATAGCCCCGTCGGGCACAGCGTTTTTTATAATCACAGTGTTTCGTTTTGTTGCATCTCCAAATTCGATTGTAACCGTAGGTGATGCTTTATTAAAACACGCTATATTTTCTCTGCTGGCACAATGTTAAAAACTATTCTTGTTACTTCCTGTTACCCATTTTGCTGGTTTTACCTTTTTTTAAAAGCAAATTCAGTCAAAAAAACATGGCTAATTTGCTCATTATCAACACTTTAACTTCCACGCATTGAAAAGATTTGTTAGCAAAAAAAAATGAGACCTACTCGCATTTTCTAATAGTTACCTGTTTATAGCAAAAAATGTTAACCCGTTTACAAACTCACCTAAAACACAAATCGAAGCAAAGCCTTACTATTTTTCAAAAAAATAGTAAGGCTATACTCTTGTTTTTGGTAATTATTTTAAGTGAAGCTTATAAGGACTCCGTAGGAGTGCCCCTATTACAACTAATTTTGGCTAGACCACCTCTACGAGGTTTGTGTTTTGGGCTAACTATTTGCTATAAACAGGTCATCCCTACGGGATTTTTTTCATTATATAAAAGGCGAAAAGTTTTTTTCTTAAGACAAAATCAGCGAAAGCCAAGTAGTAAGTGAATGAGAAAAAACAACTCCACCACTTTGATTATTCTTTTTTCCAATTCGACCTTGCAAATACTCGTAATAGCTCGCTATTACTGCGTTTTGCGCCTTGTCTATTAGAAAATCTCTTTGCGGAAATTTATAAATTTATTTTTTCACCATCCCTAATGTTTTAAATTTTGCCTATTTTGCTTTTTTTTAATGGTAAAAGCCCTACAAAAATCAACACTAAGTTATTAACTACCAACACTTAAACTTGTACAAAATGAGTAAGCAAATTATTAAAAAAAAAATAAGCTACAATAACATTTTATTAGAAAATATAGATGAAGCGTATAAAGAATTACGGCAAACCAGAATTAGCAATGACTTGTTCAAGGAGCGTAATTTTAAAACAATTTCTACAACACTCGATAATTTTTACTTTTATAATAAATTACGTCTATACTGCACTCAGCTTAATTATAGCCTTATTACTAATAAGGAGGAGGATGTAAGATTTCAAGAAGAATTAAACGATCTTAAAAAAATATTGGAATTAAACTCGGCAAACAAACATGCAAACATTCATTTTGAAATATATTTAAAAGTAAAAAGCGTTTTAGAAATTCGTATGTTAGAAACAAAAGACCTTACACTAACTGCAAAAGAAAAAAAACAAAATGAGCATCAAGTACATCAATTTTTGGAGGATATTTTGGCTTTAATGGTTCAAAAGGAGAACCAGTTTTCTAGGAAAGAACAGCTAGAGGTTTATTCTTACCTAACCAGCTACTGCATAAAAAAAGTAAATCAAGGGAATCTGTTGTACGCTAAAAAGTATATTCAAATAATGTCGCAAATGTTAGCTATTTGTTATGGTTCAAACCGCAATCAAATTGCAGGAATTAACTCTAATATATTTAGAAACATTGTAATAATCGCCTTAAAAATTAATGACCCTTCTTTTTTCAAAACCCTTAATACCCCTCACTTAATCCCCAAAAACAAAGTTGTAGGTATTGCTGATAAATATGAATGGAGTGAAAAATTTATTGCTTTCTATAAACACAAAATAAAAGATAAATATATTCAATGCTACGAAAAATACTGTATTGCCTACCTACAATTCCATAAACAAGATTTTGTGAATGCCTATCATACTATTAAGGCTATTAAGCCCATCAAATCCTCTAAATCCAAACCGGGTCCTACCATGAACCTAAACAATAAAGTACTTGAATTTTTAATATACTTTGAATTATATTTATTGGATTTAAAAAAAGCAAACTTCCTAAAGGATGATGACAGCGACTATGAAAAAATGATTCATGCATTTGAACAAATGTTACGCCGCTATAGAAATAGAAAATTACTCACCTATCAACTAAGACCCTACGAAGATTTTTTAAGTGCTTACAAAAAACTATATAAGTTCCGAACAAAAACGTATCCACTTCGCAGTTACGACAAAGCGTATGCTACCAAAGTACAGCAACTAACTGCTGCTTTTAAAACCAATAAATTTCCTAATAAAGATTGGTTTGATGAAAAAGTTGAGCAGATGGAAAAGAGGTAAAGTTAGTAGATGGTATTGGGTACTTGGTATTGGGACGGTTCCGCTACGCTACACTACAATAAAGTGTCCACTATCTTATAAGCTTAATAATCTTGTCGATTTTTCCTAGGGGAAATTTTACCGTCAGTAGGTAAACTTCCTCATTCGATATTCAAAAAAGATTTTAAAAGTATCCTGCCTAGTAACAGCTTATTAATAAAGGCGGCCGGTTTACTGTTTCTGTAAACAAGCCGCCTTTTTCACCATGTTTTAAATCAAAAAAACAAACTTGTGTTTAACTAATTTACTACCAATTTGTTTCGGTAAACAATGGCAGCATCTGTTGCCTTTAATTCAAGCATATAGTACCCTGTTTTTAAAGCATCAATCGCTAAACGATAATTCCCAGATTGGGTAAAGTTTTTGCTTAATTGAAGCTGTCCACTTAGGTTGTAAACGCTTAAAGTCCATTCCTTTTGTTCATTAGCTGGCGGCAACTCTATGTTTAAGTAACCATTACTAATAGGGTTAGGAAACACTTCTAATAACTGAACACTTGGCGTAGTTAAATCTACTACAAAAGCTTGGCTTTGCGCTGTTTTTCCTCCATGCTGAAAAATGATGTTTAACACAATACTTGCATAGGTATTTGGCGTAAAATTCACCTCAATAGAATCTTTGCTACCACCTCCAAGATGTGTATTATCTTGGCGAAAGATTACTATATCTTGTTCAACAATACCATGCCCATCAATAGTTGTTTTTAGCTGTACCGGGTTATCATTTGGGTTTGTAAATACAAACTTAACTTTATCCGTTTCTACCTCCGCAACTACTGCTACTGCCTTTGCCGCAACCTGCCCTTGGCCGTTGCCTTGCGTATTCCCATTACCTTGTCCGTTACCTTGCCCATTGCCAGTTCCTTGCCCTTGTGCAAGGATAGAACTTGTGCAAATGAATGCGAATACAAAAAAAATAATTACCTTTGAAAAGAACTGATTAATAAAAACCATAACATAAAAAGTTAAAATGTTATGGAAGGCCTTCCGTGAATTAGATCACGTAATCTGTTAGTATATCTTGCAATGCCCCACAAAGGAAAAGCAAAACCCTAGGAAAACCTCAGCAAGATGAATGCACCTTTAACTTGCAAGCAACTTGCATTTTTGCAAACAATTGCAATTTTACTAACTTCCTAATAATCAGTCACTTGCAAAGAAGTAACTATTTCACACTAGCACAAAAACTATTTTATTTTTATCATGAAAAAAGAAGATTACCACGACTATTGGGAACACATTTCTAAAGCCATAGCCGATAAGTATGGACATGGAGAACCTGCTGGTTGGACGCAAAATAGACGAGAACATTTTAGGGAGCATTTTAGAGATGTAATCCTTGAAAATGCTAAAGGAAATGAAAAGAAATTAGCTAATCTGGAAATTCCTTTTATAAACAATCAGTATAATTATGACAAGTGGTATGTATTAAGTCAGGATGCTATTAGAAGAATTTTTAAAACTAAAAAAACCAAAAGAGGCACCAATTCTACTAGGCATCAGTTTGCTATTTATTTAGGATATGATTCTTACTTAGATTATATTGACAAAAATAAAATTAACATTTTTGCAGACCAAGAAGTGCCAACAACAGAAGAACAAGAAGCGATAGAAACGACGCAGGAAATAGAAGAGCAAAACCCCAAAAAAGAGCCATCTATTATTCTGCTCACACCTGAAATTGCTTATGGTAAAACAGAAATAGAAATACCACCTAACCAACAAACAATTCTTCCAGATGAAAAAGTGCTAGATACACCCAATAGCGAAGCAATTGTTTCAGATGAAAAAGTGCTAGATACACCCAATAGCGAAACAATTGTTTCAGATGAAAAAGTGCTAGATATACCCAATAGCGAAACAATTGTTTCAGATGAAAAAGTGCTAGATACGCCTAATAGCGAA
>JAHDBT010000090.1:0-13760 GCA_020630215.1 Bacteroidota bacterium | reverse complement strand
CAGATGAAAAAGTGCTAGATACACTTAATACAGCTACTACTACTCCTAATGCAGAAGCACCTGCAAATCAACGCCTAAAAAAGTTTGCATGGGCGACAGCACTTTTGCTAACTCTCTTTATAGTTTTGCCCCTGCTTAACAATTGGCAAGGCAAAACATCTAAGCAAACATTTAGTCCGACTATACATCTTGCTGCAAATGAAACGGTAAGCAATAAGTTGGCAGGCTTAAAAGCATTAACAATTACCTTCCAGAATGGCCAAACTTACCAAGCCAAACTGAACGAAAAACAACAAGCTACTTTTAAAAATATTCCACTTAAATTATCGGGGTTACCTATCAGCATCAACATTATTAGTAACGAAGCGTATGTACTGCAATATGATAGCTTGCAGACCATTAAAGAGGGAGAAACACTTAATATCAATATTGTATTTAAAGAAGAACTAAACATGATGGGTCCCCCAGAACCTGGCCTAGCACGAGGCATACAAGCCGATTCCTCCCTTGAACCTAAATCCGTTACGCCAACACCAACAGCAAACACCCGCTATTACCAATTTCAATCTACCCTAGATTTAAACTGGAACTTGCTAAAAAAACCATTGGAGGCAGCAACGAATTGGCAATACAATGTGCATAAAGAAGACTTAGAAGTAAGCATTAATTTTACGGAACAAATTTTACCTACTGATAAAGAAGCAGTATATTTTTATTATCCAGGCGGATACTTAGACGTGAAATTGAATGGCATTACCTGCTGCTGTTTAGAAGAAGAGCGTTTTAAAATAGCTAAAACCAACAAACAAATGGGCAATAAAAAACACCTGCTTGAGCAAAAACTGCAAGAAAAAATACAACTATTAATAGAAGAAAATACTCCTTATCTTATTCAAAAAATAAAGCCATGTTTAGATTAAAAGTACTTATTACAAGCGTCCTACTGTTTATGCTTAACAATAACTACCATTGCAAAGCACAAACACAAACACAAACACAAAAGGAAAATGCAATTATTATTTTTCCAACAAAAGAGTATCGAGCAGTTCCTATTAAAAAAATTATTTCTGATCTAAATCTATTTAATAAAGTTACCAATCTAGGCGATTTAGACCTAAACAACCAAACTTATGATAAGCTTCGTCAACTTTTTGATGGATTATCAAATGAAGAACTCTATATCTTAGAGGACGAGCTAAGAAATAATATAGATACAGAAATGCTAAAATTACTGGTTGATTTTAAAAAAATTATTGCTATTAAAGTTATTGAACATACGTCAGAAGTAGAATTAAGCTTCTATTTAATACAAGCTATTCCAGGAGAACTAAACAATACAAACCTCAAAGCCCCAATTATCAAAGATATTACGGACTCGTATACAATAATAAAAAAGGAAGATGCTGAAGATGCCGTTCTATCTAAGATAGAATTAGCTATAAAAAGGTTATTTCCTAAAGTTAACCAAGCCCCATTGTTGGAATTTAAAATCAATCAATTCCCTAATAATACCATACCCGATACGCTCCTACATGTTCAATCAGATACCCTTACAATAGATGCCTCTATTTCTACGGATAGACATACGGAACATGAGGACCTCAAATTTGCTTGGAAACAATTAGACCAATACGGTGAAGTTGCACTCACTAAAAAACAGTTAATCCAATTTAAGGAAAATGCTTCTAAACAACAGCTCTTACTTCCTGATACTGGCCTGTTTTTTATCCAACTAACCTTATCTGATGGTATTAGTAAACAAAAAAAACTATTTAAAATACACAGCATTAACCGCCCAAAAATTAGACTTAGCGACCACCAATTTAACCATAAAAAAAGCGTTAGTTTCTTTCAGTTTATCAAGTACTACAAAAAACTACGTCGAGTAGATAAACAAATCAATGTTCAGTATCAAAATATTAATGGCATTAAATGGCAGCCAAATATTCAAACAAAAAAACATTTGCATATATATCCAGAGAAGGTACAGCATCGCATTAAAGAAATTATACCCTCCAATTTCCAATTGAGTTTATCTGGAAGAGTACTGCCGCAGCAAGTTTACCAATACCATATCTCTGGAACTAGTAATTTAGGTATTGTAAGCGATACGGCTATCTATACTGTTAAGCAGCCCAAGCACGAATTTTACAAACTCAGTATTGGCTTAGAATGGTTTTGGGGTCCAGGTATCTTGTGTGCTAGTCAAACAAGAAATCCTGAACTTAATCAAATATTGTTTACCGTTCCTATTACCCTAAATGGAGCTATTTATTTAGGTCATTGGAATGCAGGAGATACTGCATTGTCCTTAGAAAGTGGCTTCTTAGTTTTTTGGGACGAAAGAGCGACCAACAATATTGCGTCTATGTTGGCAAAAATGTCGATTAAGGCAGAAGCGTATCAACATTATTTGGCTTTTCATGTAATAGGCGGTCCTGTGCAAAACCCAGTTATGGGCAATTGGCAAAATAGAAGACATTGGGGAATGACTTTTGGCAGAAGTTTACGCAATCGTCTTATAGAAGTAGATTATCTCAACATGTATTATCAGTTCTCCGAACAATGTTTAACCCTATCTGGCGGTATGCGATTAAATGTTGTAGAGGTGTTTAGCAAACGCAGGCAAAAACGCTACTATTAAAAAACAAAATTAGTCAACTGCACAACTTATTTTACCTAATATTTAAAACAGATCTAAATATTGCATCCTTTTTGCTAGTAATAGCATAATGTTACCATTTTAATTATAAACGTCTGATTAGTTTAGAGGACCTGTTATTGTAAAAAATTAATTAAAAATACCTTAAAAGCAACAAGTTTACTTACTTTTGTACTTAAATAAATTTTTCATCATACATGATTTTATTCGCAGTATATCTTTCCTTGGCCGTTGGGGTTTCTTTTTTATGTTCAATACTTGAAGCAGTATTGTTAAGTGTAACCCCCACTTTTTTAAATGTTAAGCAAAAAGAAGGGGCTGCTTGGGCCACCAACTTAATTAAATTAAAAGAGGACGTTGACCGTCCTTTAATTGCGATTTTAACGCTAAATACGATTGCACACACGGTTGGTGCAATGGGCGTTGGAGAACAAACACAAGCCGCATTTGGCACGAGTTCGTGGGTAGCCTACGTTATTCCTGCCTTTGTAACCTTTCTAATTTTAGTAGGTTCCGAAATTATTCCTAAAACCTTTGGCGCAACTTATTGGAAATCGTTGGCTGCTTTTTCTTCTAGGGCATTAAATGTTATTATGTGGCCTTTACGTATTACAGGACTCATCTTTTTAATGCAATTGATTACCAAAATGATTGGTAAAAGCGAACATGGCAGCATACTAAGTAAAGGCGATATTTCGATGATGGCCGAAATTGGAGAAAAAGAAGGCGTACTACAAAAAGACGAAAGCACCATTATTAAAAATTTAATGCGCTTTAAAAACATTACCGTAGAAGATGTAATGACTCCCCGAACAGTTTTAATTACCGCCCCCGACCATATCAGCATTAAGCAGTTTTACGAAAGCATGAAGGAAATGCGCTTTTCTCGTATTCCTATTTACGAAGGAAAAATTGATAATGTTACGGGCTACATTTTAAAAGATGAGCTGTTTAAATGCATGATTGATGGCAAGGAGGAAGAACCCTTAAAATCTATTGCTCGACCTTTAACGGTAACCAAAGAAGCCGAACCTATCCCCGACTTATTTAACCGCCTTATGGAACAACGAGAACATATTGCTATGGTGGTAGATAATTATGGCGGCATACAAGGCATTGTTACCCAAGAGGATATTATTGAAACGCTGCTAGGAACGGAAATTATGGACGAAATGGATAATGTGGAAGACATGCAAAAACTAGCCCGTGAAAAATGGGAAAAACGTGCTAAAAAAATGGGCTTGATTGAATGAATTGAATAATTAGGGCCTAGCATTAAAAATATTATTACCGCTAAAAAATAAAAAATCCTTCCGCAAAACGGAAGGATTTTTTTTGTGTATTTACACCTATGGTAGACTTGAAACCCAAACGGCTTAAGCGGCACGTTTGATTCTGCGTTTCTTTTTTGTAAAAAAAGAACGCCCGGTCCAGCCTCACGGCTGGAGTGTAACGGGCTTCAAGCGTGTCGCTTGATGTTATGTTAAGTTAAACAACTATTTGCCTCGTTTTAATCGCTAGTTCACGTTTTATTAACGTTTTACAAACTTAGTGCTTTGTACTTGTTTATTATTTACAATTTGCACTAAATAAACTCCCGACAATAAATTGGTAATTGGCAATTGATATTGGAAACTACAATTGTTATTAACAGGCGTTTCTATTGTTTTGCTGCTTACTAAACGGCCATTAGTTGCATACACATTAATGGTGCTTTGGTTGCTTGTTACCACAAAACTTAGGCTAACTTGGTTGGTAGCAGGAATTGGGGTAACCACTACGCCTTCATGTGCATTGTTGCGCTGTACGTTTACCGTAGCCGAAACACTTGTTGTACCATCTACATCTGTTTGGCGGAGGCGGTAGTAGAAAGTGCCACAAGCCGCTGTTTTATCTGTGTACTCGTAGTTTAAGGTGGTAATACTGTTGCCTGCACCAGCTATTTTATCTATTACTTCAAAAGGACCATTTGGCTTATCCGATCTTTCAATACTGAAAAAATCATTATTGGTTTCTGAGGCGGTTGCCCATTGCACTAGGTTGCCTTTTTCTTCAACTGTAACGGTAAAGCGGATTAGCTCGACAGGCGTTTTTTCACAATAAAAATCATCTCCTATTACTTCCGAACCACAAATGCCCGATACCATAAAGCTGAAGGAAGAAGCTGTTCCTTCAGGAAAAACAACTAAAACATCATCTCCATAAGCTGGTGTACCTGCATAGTCGCCTACTACGGTATAAGTAGAAATCCCATCGTATTCGGGATAGCCGCCGCTAATGTTTAAACGCACATAAAATTCGCCCGTTGTAAAATCGCAATACTCATCCACATCTAAGCTAATTGGTGCTATAAATAAAACAGGGGCACCTGCATTAATATCGCTACATTCATCATCTAGTAAAGGAAAACCTGTGTCATCAGGATAACCTACTACGGCAGAAATATAATAAGTGGTGTTGTAGTTTGCACCTGTTAAATCGGCAAAGGTAAATTCACCAGTTAAGTTTTGTCCTAAAATAGTTCCATAATCGGCACTTGCGCTGTTGTGTAAAATATAACCTAGCACTTGTCCTATATCTACAAACTCATCGCTTGTAGTAGCCGATACGGTTCCGTTAGCACAAACATCTTGCAAATCGCTGGTCATAACACCTGCATCAGGATTACACTCTGGACATACAGGCGAAACAATGGTTAAACTGCCTTCGCAACCTATTTCATCTCCTAAAGCACTAATGGTTAATTCGCTGCCATCGCCCCCTGTTAAAGTGGTACAAAATTCTTCGTCAACAGGTATTTCTCCTACCTCTGCTAAAGCGTCGCCTAAAGTAACGGTTTCTTCTCCATCACCAGTAATGGTAATACAAAAAGCGTAAGCATCTGTTCCATCATTTAAACAAGCAGGAGGGTCTGTTAATTCTATCGTTAATGCGGCATTAATAACAACTAGTGCGGTTACTACCGCAGGACAATCGGCTTCGCCTACGGTATAGCTTACTTCATATTCTCCCGTTGCTAAATCGGTAGGATCGAAAAGTCCCGTTTCTTCATCCGAAACGCCATCACCACTCCAAACGCCACCTTCCACACTTGCTTCTAATGCGGCAGGACTATCGCCTGGACAAAAGCTAGGAGCGGTAATTTCTGCATCTACGCTTCCTAGCACTTCTAAGGTTAAAACCAAATCATCTTCGCCATTACAAGTACCTGGCTTAATGGCTACTAAAGAAACTTCATAAATACCCGCTTCCTCGTAGGTATGTATTCCATCTACTGCGTCTGATAATTCGGAGCCATCGCCAAAGTCCCATAAATAATCATCGGCATTTACACTGGTATTGATAAACTCAGCCGTATAAGGCGCACAAGCTGGTGGCGGCGGAATAAAGTCGGCTACGGTAGGCGGATTATCGAACTGAAATTTAACTGCACCCAAGTTACAGTTGGTAGAGTTGTTACTTTCCGACCATGCACTTTGCGAAGTTGGGAAGGTTTGATTGCCGCCACATCCTGCACATACTGCTTGGTAAATAAATCCATTTTTAGAAAAACGACTCGTACCGCCATCTACGTGTTCGCCTGTGCCAGAAGGCGAACCAAAATAAGTCGCATAATCTAAAGTAGAAGCATCGGCTCCTAGTACCATAAAGTAAAAATCGCTGCCTTCGGTAGTTGACTGTAAAGCATCACTGGTTATTTCTAAACCAGTAGTTGTAGACCCTGCTACCGCCCCATTTACATTACCTCCCCATCCCGATACATATAATCGGTAGCATTCGTCTACTTGAAAAGCAGTAGGCGAAATATCGGGTGTACCATTGCCTGTACCAAAAACGGTTGACCATTCGGTGCTGGTTAAGTCATTGTTCATTTTGTGGATAAACTGCCCACTATTAGGAATCACATAAGCCGCATCTCCTTCTAATGGATAGTCGCCTGCTGTTTGTCCAATGGTGTATACAAATCCGTCTTGGTCAATATCTACAAAGTAAGATTGATCGTAAAAAGCAGTCCCTAAAAAAGTAGAAGCAATTAAGCTACCACCATCATTACTTAGTTTAACAACATAAGCATCTGCAACCCCTCCTTGATAGGATTCGTTTACAGCACCCGAAGTAGTAACAAAATCAATACTACTAGTACCACCAGCAATATATAGTACCCCTTCGCCATCTAGTTTTAGCGAGTAGGTTGCATCGTCGTCAGAACCACCTACATACGAACTCCAAATAACTTCGGTTAAATCGGCATTAAATTTGGCTACACAACCATCTTGCGATCCACCTCCATAAAAAGGTTGTAAAGCACCCGTTGTTGTAGGAAAATCGGGCGAGCTAGTAGTAGAAGCAATATAAATATTTCCTTGAGGGTCTAGGAAAACTTCTCCCCTAGACTCATCCGCATAATTGTATTTTAAGTTAGTAGAGGTATTTAATCCATCATTACCAATACCGCCAAAATAGGTGGAACCGATTATCATATCTCCATCGGCACTTAGCTTGGTAACTACAATATCCGACCCATCAGAGTAGGCAATATTATTGATACTAGTACCTACTGCACCACCATTAAAAGTTTCGTCAATGGCACCTGTGGTAACGGGATAATTATCAGAACCAGTAGAACCTAAAATGATGAGTTCGTTAGTAGGCGTAACAATTAAACTATGGGGCATTTCATTACTAATACCACCACCAAGAAAGGTAGAGTACAATTGGCTCGTACCATCTGCCGAGAACTTGGTAATACTCATATCTGTTTGGTAAGTTCCTCCTAAGTCGCCCCCAGCAAAATCAACCTGAAAAGCACCTGTTGTAGTTGGGTATCCTACACCAAACGCTGCTCCCCCTGCATATAAGTTTCCTTCTTCGTCGTGTGTGGCCGTAAAACCCCAATTATCGCTTGTTGCGCCAGAGTAAGTAGAAAAAATTAATTCTGGGTCGATGATTAACTCCTCGCTTGCATCATATCCGTCGGGAAAAGAAAAGCTTATTTTATTATCTGTTATTACAAAAGCTGCTGCTACCTCGGTAAGTTGCCCAGAAATATACTGATAGGCATAAGGTTTTTGTTCCACAATAGTATTTACGGAGGTTACAATGTGCAAATTATCGTCGGCAATAAATAAATCGTCTACGCCTTCGTATTCAAATTCAATTTGGTTCGCATCGGCGGTTGGTGCAATAATAAAATCGTATTTAATATTTCCGTCTACGCCATAAAAGCGCAAGTCAATACCCTCATACATATTGTAGTAATCAATTTGTCGGTACAAGCCTACATGCCCTGCCCATTTATCAGGATCGTTACCTACAAAATAATTGCGGTAATTATCCATTAAGCAACTAGATTCTGCTATTAAATCGGGATTGGCATTGTTAAAATGAACATTAAACGCATGACAATCAATTTTCAGATCGGTTATATCTAATTCGGGATCGTGGTGTGCGTCATGAATATTTGCCATATCCTCTGGGTTGAGTAGCAAATAGGTAATGCGGTCGCTTTCGAGGTACATGCGTGCCATATTCATTTCTACTTGATATTGAATATTATCTTGCCATTGCCCTTTGTTTTCAATAAAATTCACATAAGCATCTGGCAAATCTGTGGCATCACAGGCTTTTACATTAAAGGAGTTGCTGCCTAGTAATATTATAGTGGCCAATACTGCAACTACTACGGAGAAGTAAGACGTTCGGTTCATAAATAACGTTCGTTAGGTTGATGATGTAAACAATGGGTTGGTACAAATAACAATGATTATGAACCACCCATGAGTTAATCAAAATGGTTTCTAAATTGTTACTATTCCGCATTCGCTAAACAGTAGTACTCGGTAGAGCGTACGCTTCGCTTTTGGTAGAAAGACGGCTTCGATTTCGCTATTTGCTCGGTAGTTTTTTAGTCTTTGTTAATCCATTAATACAAAATGAGCGTAGCGAGTAGTCTTTCTACATTATACTAAAGTACTTTCTACTCGTTGCTGAATAGTAACTCTAAATTCACTAAATTGTAGAAGGTGGGTGCTTTATTTGGACTAATTTTTGGGATTGTTCCAAATTGAGAGTTTGTTTTTTTTAGGAAAGATATAACAAATTTCTCAAAAATTTATTAACAATCAAAATCTAGTCTTGCATAAATTGTTTTTGATTGTTGATTATTTGTTAATTTTGCCTTTTGAAATACATTTAAAAGTTGCCTAAAGAGTAACGATTAAACAGTTTTAGAGTCAGCAAAAATGCATAGCAACTTTTTACACGCTGTATTTAATAGTTAACCAATTTATTCTATATGCCAATAATAGCATCAAAATACAAAGCTCCTAAATGGCTGCCTAATGGTCATTCGGAAACCCTTTATCCCTTTTTTTTTAGACGAGTGGCGAATTTACCTTACGAACGAGAACGTATTGAAACACCTGACGATGATTTTTTAGATTTAGATTGGTTGCGAAGCGGACATCGGCATCGGCATCGGCAATTGGTTATTATTTCGCATGGCTTGGAGGGAAGCAGCGATAGTCCTTATATAAAAGGGATGAGCAAAGCCTTTGGAGCTAATGGATGGGATGTGTTGGCTTGGAATTACCGCAGTTGCAGCGGCGAACCTAATCGGCAGGCGCATTCCTATCATTCGGGTGCAACCCATGATTTATCTTTGGTGATTCAACATGCTATTAAAAAAAACAAGTACGACAAAATTGGTTTAGTTGGATTTAGTTTAGGTGGAAATTTGACTTTAAAATACCTTGGAGAACAAAACACCTATTTACCTAATATTATTGAACGGGCCGTTGTATTTTCTACGCCAACTAATTTAGGGGCGGCTTCTAAGCATTTGTCTACTGGTTTTAACAAAGTTTATACTGACAATTTTTTAGTTTCATTAACCAAAAAGGTGAAAATAAAAGCGAAGTTAATGCCAGAGAAGTTTGATTTAAGCCTCTTAAAAAAGATAAAAACCCTTAGTGATTTTGATGAGTTTTTTACCGCCCCCCTACATGGTTTTAAAAGTGCCAACGACTATTATACGCAATGCAGCAGCGCACAATTTATTCCGCTAATTAAAATTCCAACTTTAATTGTAAATGCCCTAAGCGATCCGTTTTTACCCAACGAATGCTACCCATTCGATTTAACAAGGCATCATCCCAACGTTTATTTTGAAGCTTCTAAACGAGGAGGACATGTGGGCTTTTGGAGTAAAAATGCAGCTAAAATGTATTGGTCAGAACAGCGGGCTTTGGCTTTTATGCATAGTGGTAGTTGGTAGTTGGTAGTTGGTAGTTGTGGTAAAATAAAAAAAAGAGTAGGAAAAACATTTTATTTCCTACTCCTCATTGTTTGTTTTTTCAAAAAAGTAATTTGCTTATCTACTAAAATTTTAGGCTCAAACCGCCAGTTAAGTAACTAATGCTATAGCCTGCTTCACCAAAAACGGCTAGGTTATCGGTAAAGAAATAACGTCCTCCAAAAATTAAACCTGGCCAAGGAAATCCAAAGCTCAAGTTTCTAGAATCATTAAAGCCATCGTAAAAGCTTTCTAATCTAAAGCGCAATTGTGCGGCCACGTAGGCATCTAGTTTGTCTATCCTTTCATTAACAAAATCGGGATGCCAAGTAACTCTAGGAGCGAAAATATAGTTTATGTAGCGGTAATCAATATTTAACTCCGTATACCTATTGCTTTTAATCCCCACTAATGCGCCCCAACCAAGTACACCATAATCGCCTGTTTCTTTAAAACCTACCTCAAAAGATAAAGCACTAGCGGGCGAAAAACTAGCAACAGAGTAACTCAATCCGCCAACTCCTAAACCAATATTAAGGGCTTTATCACCTACATTAAAAATCCTAGCCTCACTACTGGTAGATTCTTTTTCTTCGTCTTGTGCTTGCAAAAAGTTGGTAGCAAACAATAGGCTTAGTGTTAACAAAAAATAGGTAAATTTTCTCATAGTATTTAATTTAAAAAATTAAAAAAAATCTGTAAAACTTGTTACCAAATAAGCAACAAGTTACTATATTTAACAAATATACACGATTTCTACCTTTCTAGTTCCTCATTTACTTTTTCTCCTCAAAATAAAATTGTTTATCAATCATATTTCCATTGCTGTAGGTATACTCTTTGGTAAGTGTGCCTAGGCTATCCCATACTAAAACTTTACCATTAAGTACATCCTGCTCAAAATCTCGTTCTGTCCATTTCCCTCCATTTTCGTACCACGAATACCATTTACCTTCTTTTTTATTATTAACATAAGGCTGTTCGTATTTTTTCTTTCCACTTTTATAATATTCGTAGTGTTTACCATGTCGTTTTCCATTTTTCATACTGCCCGATTTCATAGGCTTGCCTGTTTTTTGCCACACTATCCAGGCTCCTTCCTCTATGCCTTCTTGGTAATTTTTTTCGGTAAAAACGGCGCCATTAGTATGACGCGAAATGGCAACGCCTGTAAATAATTTTTCGGCAACATACACCCTTTTGTTACCATCGGCCTGAGTTTTGTAGTTTAAATCCTTAACCAATACTGTATCAAGCGCAAGGGCATTATTTTTTTTATTGCTTTTGGTAGCAATTCCTCGCTGCGTAGCATTTTCGTTGGTGTTACTATCTACTTTTTTAGCATCGCCATTACAAGCTTGCAATAAAAATACAAGTATAAATAATAGGCACAATGTTTTGCTTTTATAGTATGTATATAGGTTATTTGGTTTGCTTGTATTTACCATCACTTTATTATTTTATAACAAGAAGTTCAACAAGTATTTTATCTTTGAGCATTGTTTGTAAAATCGTATAAAAATATACTTCGGTTTATTGTTACTATTCAACAACAAATAGAACGTATTTTAGTATGAAAACTGTTCGCAACACAAGTTTTATAGGCGATTGATTAGCCGATACTAATTAAACTGCTGAGTAAATAGTTGAAGCCATCTTTATACCTACAGCGAAACGTACCTGCTACTTTCTACTACTATTTATTTTTAATTAAACACTTATTATGCGCTTAAAAAATATATTTTTTGCTAGTATTTTGTGGAAGTTACTGCTAATAATTATTACTAGTAACAGTCTATGTTTGCTCCATTTAACAGCACAAAGTACGCATATTCCTTTAAATAGTCCAGAATATCATACCCTAGATCGTATAGAAATTAAAAGCGATACGCTCGACAGTTATGTTCATTCTTCGTTAAAACCCTATGATAGACTGGGGGCGGTACTTCGGGCAGAAAGTGCGGATGACCATAATGAAGCTCGCTTTAAAACGCTGGATAGGGTGAACCAATATTACCTCTACAAAAATAACAACGAATGGACTGGCTGGGGATTGATAGAAAGTAAAAAACCATTCCTAAAATATTTCTATAAATACCAACCTGATTTATTATACGTAAAAGATTACAGTGATTTTTTGTTGAAGGTAAATCCCGTTATTAATTTTCAAATGGGCAAAGAACCTGATGTAGCGGGCATTAAATTAATTAATACCAGAGGACTAGAACTACGAGGAATGATAAGCGAAAAAGTAGGCTTTTATACCTTTGTAACCGATAATCAGATTAGCTTCCCTTCTTATGTTGATGCTCGTATACAAGAAAGTCTGGTAGTGCCTAATGAAGGGCGTTTTAAGCTCTACAAAAGTTCGCTAGGCGATTCGATTATTAGTAAAGGGGTGGATTTTTCTACGGCTAGAGGTTCGGTATTTTTTCAGCCTGTTAGCCGCATTCATTTGCAATTGGGCTACGATAAAAACTTTATTGGAAATGGCGCACGTTCCTTGTTTTTATCTGATTATGGAAATAATTATGCCTTCTTTAAAATTAATACCAAGGTGTGGCGATTTAATTACCAAAACCTATTTACACAACTCGCCAGTCAGTTTAATACCACCTCCGATACGCTTGTGCCAACCAAATATGCATCTTTTCATCACCTAAGTCTTAATGTTACTAAATGGCTAAATATTGGCTTGTTTGAAGGCGTAGTATTTTCCCGACAAAATGGCTTTGATTTTAGTTATTTAAATCCCCTTATTTTTTACCGAGCCGTAGAATTTCAAAGAGGAAGTTCTGACAATGTAATTGTAGGAATGGATTTTAAAGCCAATTTTTTACGCCGTTTTTCTTTATACGGTCAATTGGTGCTGGATGAATTAAATTTTGGAGAAATAACCAGCAACAAGGGCTGGTGGGGTAATAAGTATGGTTACCAAATAGGATTAAAATACATTGATGTTGCAGGAGTTAGCAACTTAGATTTACAAATAGAATGGAACTCGGTTCGTCCTTACACCTATACGCACAATTCTACAACCGCCAATTTTACCCATTACAACCAAGCATTGGCACATCCACTAGGAGCTAATTTCCAGGAAGTATTGGCCATTATTCGTTATCGCCCTAATAAAAAAATAAATGCCAAAATTAACCTAATGTATGCCGTTTACGGAGCCGATAAAGATAGCCTAAACTGGGGCAGCAATATTTTTATTTCTAACTTAGAAATTGAACAAGAGTATGGCAACAAACATTTACAAGGCGACAAAACCAATATTCTATTAGCAGATTTTGTGGTAAGTTATATGTTTAAACACAATGCCTTTATCGACCTCACCTACACCTACCGCAATCAACAAAACGAATTTGCGGATACTGGCGGCACTAGTTTTGTAGGCCTAGGTTTTAGATTAAATATTAATAGACGGGAATTGTTGTTTTAGGATTTTTATAGTAGCAAGTAGCAAAACGAAATATTTTATATTTCGCAGAGAAAATTTCCAAATTTTCTCTGCGAATAAATCAAAAAGGCAGCAAGAAAAAAATTACATTTTAAAAATCAAGAGTTGGGTCGCACCTGTGGCGCTAGGTTATTTTTCGTATTGGTTTCTATAAACAGGTTGTACCTACGGCACAAAATTCCCCTAGCGTTAGCAGGAAAAAAATCAAATTTCAAAAATCCCCAACGTCAGCATATCAAAAATGTTAAATTCTAAATCTTCGATCTTAAATTTTCAATGAGTTCCTCCTAGCGTTAGCAGGAAAAAAATCAAATTTCAAAAATCCCCAACGTCAGCATATC
>JAHDBT010000089.1:4395-18085 GCA_020630215.1 Bacteroidota bacterium | reverse complement strand
TGTTTTCATGCTATTAATTGAATTTTAAGTATGTTTAATAATTTTTTAATTACTACCCTTAGACTTTTAAAGTCGTTTAATGTTTAAACGTTGAAAAGAAAAGGCACTTGCTAATTACCTTACAAAGATAAATCCAAAGTGTCCTTATCTACTGTAATGACAGCGACATAAGGACAATCGCACGAAAAAATAAATTTTAAATGAAATGGCTCGCAACTACTGCGCTTGTTTGCTAGGATAATATTTGGGCTATAAACAGGCAGTACCTATAGTGCAATAGCTGTAAAAAAACTAGTATCAGCCTTATCCGCCAAAAAATCACATGTCCAGTATCAAACTTTTTAATGATCAATTATCCAATCACAATTTTCAAATAAATAATCAATAACCAAATTTTAAAAATCAAACTTCCCTTGCGTTAGCAGGAAAAGAATCAAAAGTCAGAAATCAAAAATCAAACCTCTCCACATCAGCAGGTAAAAATTTTAAAATTCTAAATCTTCGATCTTAAATTTTAAATCCTTCCCCTCTAATACCGTATTTCATCAATACCAATTACACTTGCATTGTTTTTGTACAAGTTAAAATCGTTGATAGTAACAGAGCCATTTAGGTCGCAATCGCCTTGCAGGTAAGTATTTAGATTGCCAGTTTGTGCAGCATAATCAACAAAGTCGATTACGGTAGCTACGCCATTGTTATCAATATCGCCAGCATATAAGGCATGAGTATTGTTGCCAACTGCTGCCACCTGATTAGTTCCTGAAACATTACCTGCGATGCTAAAATCAAATACTTCGCTATTCGGAACAAGCACAGGTGCACGACTCAATACCGCTAAGTGATTTCTATGGCGAATCACAAAATAATACGATTCATTATCGGTAAGGGCATTAAAAACAACGCCATCTGTACCATCTGTTTCCATTAGCATACCGTTATTTTTGAGCAAGGCAGCTTGTTGCTCAATCGTATTTCCTGCGGCATCTCTTGCTTCAACTAATACCCAATCTACGCTATTTGCGGGTGGGGTCATGTCAAAACTTTCGTTGCCATTGTAGTTCCACGGCATACTGTTATAAGGTTGGCTAGTAGGTAGGTAACTTTGTAAAGCTGTATTCATCATGCCCGTACTTGCGTTATAAGGACCTTCTAAATAAGCCTTTAATAGTACACGAGTAGTTGGTACAATAGCAGCCGTTTCTACTCCTGTATTCGTACCTGTTGCGCCAGGAGGATTAAAGGTTTGTAGTACTTCCCGAGTGCTGTTATTTTGTACCACTACAATGGTTCTAAGTTCGGCAGCATCTACAAAACTAGGGAGGGTATAAGTCGCATTTACCATTGTAGGCATACCCATTGCATTAAGGGGCGTACCATTAACATCGGGCAGTAAAGTACGCAATACACTGTGAAAAAAAGTTTCGCCATTGCTACCAGGAGGGGTATTAAAATTTAAATCTTCTATTAAACCTATAAAAATACGTGCATCACTATCTATTGTAGTCATACTAGGCGTAACCGTAACTTCTATGTTGATGTTATTGCCTGTCATTGTTTCATTAATTGCTACTTTATAAGGCGAGCCAGCATCTATTGCGTTAAGAGCGTTTTCAATAACGGCTGCACTTGTACTAGCAACACTTGTTAAATTTTGTCCATTTAATGAAACCCTCGGTTGTCCATTCACATTGTACAAGTCAGTACGGGCATCGTGTGCTGCTTGGTTTTCGGCATAAATGGTGGTTAAACCATAAAAGCTTGTTTGAGAACTCATTACTGCTATTCGTTCTTCGTGAGCAGCTACATTATTAAAAAAGGTAGGGTTGTAGGCACTACATGCACCACAGTTTTGATGGGTAAAATGATCAATCAACAACTGTTGTTCGTACATCGTTTGTGCTTGTGCATCGTTTTGAGGAGAGAGTCCTACTAAACAAACAAAAAGGACTAGTAGAGAAAAGACATTTTTCATAAGGCATTTTTTTGTTTTAAATAATGGTACAAAAATAACAAATCCCAGTAATATCAATTGTAAGGTATTAAACAATTTTAGTAAAAGGAAACAGAAAAACCTCAAAAATAAGAGGCAACACACCTAAAAAACACCAACTAGATACCTCCGAATTTACAAACTCCAATCATACTAACAAAAGGAGGCAGCACCGCCCCAAAAACTTCGTGCGACTCTGTGCAAAACTCCGTACAACTTTGTGGGACCCTTAGTTGTATTATTGATTTAGCAGCATTACCTCCGCTTCGCCTTCTCCCATAATACCGATTGCGACCCCTTCCATATCCTAATAAACCCTCTGTAAACTGCATAATTCATCATGCAAAAATAGTAAGGAATAAAAAAGGCTTTGAGTTTTATTTGTTGTGTTTCTAGTAAATAACCAACAAAGGCAAGCATATAAAATGCAATTTGGCAGATGAGCAAAGTACTATAAATAGGCAAATAACTAGCAAGCACCAAATAGATATTTAAGGCGAATAACAAGGGAAGCATTACGGGCGTAACCGTCCAACGCAACACCCTATGAGAGATGTATTGAAAACTAAGCAAACCATGTTTTAAAGGATTGAGGAGGGGGCGTAGGCGGTTAATTGCTTGTACGCCGCCAGCAGCAATTCGTATTTTTCGTTTCAGTTCTTCCTTTACCGATGCCGAAGGACCTTCTAAAGCATAAGCATCAGGTTCATACACTACCTTGTAACCTTTTTGAGCAATCCGTAGTGTCATCACAAAATCTTCAATCAGCGTATCGGGTCGTACGGCTTCGTATAAATCGGTACGTACCGAAAACAATTCGCCAGCCGCACCAACAACCGAGTGCAATTCCGAATCCCATTTTTTAAGGCTGCTTTCGTATCGCCAATAAAAGCCCTCGCCAGCACCACTTGCCGTATCTTTATTGGCTACCAAAATGCGTTTTTCGCCAGCAACCGCTCCTACTTTTTCATCGCTATAATGTCGTACTATATTATATATAGCATCTTTATTTACCATCGTATTGGCATCCGTATAAATAACAATAGGGGTAGTAACATGTTGCATCACCCTATGTACCGCCGCAATTTTTCCTTGCCTTGCATCCTGATGAAACAAGCGTATTTGTGGATATTTTTTGATGATTTCTGGTGTAAGATCATTAGAACCATCTGTTACAAAAAAGTAGTGGATTAGGTGTTTGGGATAAGCCAACTCAAAAGTGTTTTTAATTTTTTGAGCAATGTAATCCTCCTCATTATAAGCCGCAATTAATAAGGTTACTGGCGGTAAATCATCAGTAGCCACTAGGGGAGGAGTCATGCTTCCTTTTAGCATCCGTTTTATTTTTACTAAAAGGTATAACACCAAACCATAGCCTATATAAGTGTAAACTACTAGCAACAATCCTAGCCAAAAAAACCATTCTAAAACACTTAAATTGGCAATTGTAAATAAATTCATATATTTTATTTTTTTCAACTGATTTAAATAGAGAGCCCTAAAAAATATAGAAAGGCTAGGGAAAAGAGGATAACTACAAAATTTTCAACTAGTCAAGTATTAAAAAAAGATTAAATAAGTTTGTGATTATTTTTTATGTGTAATGCATTCTTATAAATAAACTTACAATTGTTTAATTCGGCAGTAGGTCTTGCGTTTGACTTATAAATAACAACAAGTTAAAATATTTATTCTTTTTCCTTTGACAAAACTATGACTTTTTTTTCAAAAAAACTATATTTGTACGGTTGAAAAAATATTCAAACTTAAAAATAGGACAAAAAAAAATACCCAATTTAATCAAGCTTTTTTTTTCAATAGTTACTCGCAATTATTTGCCTGTACAAGTTATTGAAAAAAGAAAGAGAAAAAATGATAATTTTTCTTTTTGTACTATTTCCATTACTTAAATATCTAATGAACTATGCACCAACATTACCCTGTTTTACGTGTGCTTAAAAATTATTTAGTCGTATTTATCAGTACTATCATTTTAAGCACTATATCCCTCACTACCTCTCTTCATGCTCAAATAAGTTTTGGCGTAAGTACGCTATCAGGCGTTGTAATTGATGCGCCTACCTCCTTGCAATTTGGCCCTGATGACCGCCTGTATATCAGCGACCAAAAAGGAAAAATCTATGTACATGATGTACAACGAAATGATGCCAACGATTACGTGGTAACAAGTACCGAAGTGATTTACGAAATTGCCAATATGCAAAATCGAAATGATGATGGAAGTATTTCTACCACTTACGGAAGGCAAGTTACTGGCATTTTGGTGGTCGGCACTGCCGCTAATCCAATCCTATATGTAAGTTCGAGCGACCCGCGGCACGGCGCAGGGGGAAGTGGAACGGATTCTAACCTAGATACCAATTCGGGAATTGTTTCTCGTTTGGATTGGGACGGAACGGCTTGGGTAAAAACTGACTTGGTGCGTGGCTTACCTCGTTCCGAGGAAAATCACTCCAGCAATGGTATGCAGATTGATGAAGCCAATGGTATTTTGTACCTCGCTCAAGGAGGACATACCAATATGGGCGCACAATCTAATAATTTTGCCTTGCATAAAGAGTACGCATATTCGTCGGCTATTTTAACTATCGACCTAAATGCCATTGGTAACACTACTTACGATTTGCCAACCCTCGACGATGAAGACCAAACAAATAGTGGTACAACACCTGGCTTTGAAGACCCTTCGGATCCTTTCGGAGGGAATAATGGAAAAAATCAGGCCATGTTAGAAGTTGGTGGACCTGTACAAGTATATTCAGGCGGATGGAGAAATCCTTATGATGTACTAATTACCGAAAATGGCAAACTCTACACCTTCGATAATGGACCTAATGCGGGATGGGGGGCAGCACCTACTAGCTGTACTTATACTGTTGAAGAACCTGGAGATGTATACCCCGATAATTTACACCTTATTACTGGACCTGGCTACTACGGCGGGCATCCTAACCTAACCAGAGGAAATATTGCCAATACCTTTAACCCTACCAATCCACAAAGTCCCGTGCCTGCCAGTTTAGAAAATCCAGTAGAGTGCGACTACAAAATTCCCTTAGTAGAAGATGGCGCAATTACCACCATTAACTATTCTAGTAATGGTTTGGCAGAGTACACCGCCTCTAATTTTAGCGGAGCTATGCAAGGCGATTTAGTAGTTGCAGCATTAAGTTCTAACGGACAAATTAACCGCATAGAATTAAACACAACAGGCAATGCTTTAGCTGGAAGCGGCAACACCATTTTACTATCGGGTTTTGCTGGTGGAGGCTATTCGTTAGATGTAATTGCACAAGGAGATTTTGACTTTTACCCTGGTACTATCTGGTCGGCAAATATTTATGGTGCAAATAAAATTACTGTTTTTGAACCTGCCGATTATGATGGCGGCGTAATTAATTGCGACCCTTCTGATCCGCTAGGAGATGAGGATTTGGATGGATACAGTAATGGCGACGAAGCCGATAATAACACCAACCCTTGCTCGGCAGGAAGTATACCTCCTGATTGGGATGGCGACTTGGTATCTGATTTAAACGACAACGACGACGATGACGATGGCATCCTGGACTTTAACGACGAATTAGCCCTCGACCCCGATAATGGCACAACTACCAATTTACCCATTTATTATACTTGGGATAATGGTGCTGCCGCAGCAGGCGGTTTGCTCAACCTAGGCTTTTATGGCTTTATGAGTAATGGTACCGACGATTATTTAGATTTATACGATACTGGAAATATGACCGTAGGAGGGGCAGCAGGAATCCTTAGTATTGATGCCATTACCGACGGAGATGCTACTGGCACAATCAACACACAAGAATACGGTTTTCAGTTAGGCGTAAATGTAGCCGCCGAAACCGAACCTTTCTTTGCTAGAACTTCGGTACTAGCTCCTTTTGCAGGAATTACGCCACAAGACGACCAAGCGATAGGTATTTATGTTGGCGATGGTACCCAAAGCAATTATGTAAAAATGGTGGTTTCGGCTAATGGAGGCGCAGGAGGTATTGAAGTGGTAAACGAAATAAACGATGTGCCTACAAGTACTATGTATGCTGCACCAGTATTAGGTAGTGGTGTAGTCAACTTATTTTTGGTGGTCGATCCCGTAGCTGCTACCGTACAACCTGCTTACACCATTGATGGAAGCCTTCGTGCAGACCTTGGTAGTCCGATTGCGATTCCTGCTAGTTGGTTAAATACCATAATTGTTGGCTTAATAGCAACGGCAAATGGTTCTGGTTCGTCTTTTCCTGTTACCTGGGGCGAGTTGCAAGTATCGCCCGACGCAACAGGCACGGGTACAAATACCGAAGTTAGAATTAACTGTGGTGGACCCGACTATACCGATACGCAAGGCTATTTATTTATAGCAGATACGTACTACGATACCAGTGTGTATATGGGTACTTTTTCTACCACTAATAACATTACCAATACCAGCAACCCTACCTTATACCAAACCGAACGTTTTGCTTATAATGATAATTTCCATTACGAAATTCCACTTCCTAACGATGTGTATACTGTGCGCTTGCACTTTGCCGAATTGTATTACGATGTAGCCAACGGCCGACTTTTTGACATTACCTTAGAAGGCAGCAGTGTATTGAGTAATTACGATATATGGACAGAATCTGGCGGAAAATATGTAGCAATAATAGAAAACTTTAGCCTCCCCGTAACCGATGGCTTTTTAAATATTGATGGCAATTCTATTTTAAACGGTACAAAATTATCGGCTATAGAGGTGCTAGGAAGTGGGGTGGTAACAACCAATAATACCCCTCCTACCTTTGCCATTAGTGGCGATGTAACCGTTGACCAAGATTTTACTACCACAGAAACCGTTACCGTAACACCAGACCCTGTTCCTGCTGGCGAAACAGGACAAATTGTTACCTACAGTTTAAGCCCTGTTAGTATACCTTTTGCTAATGTAAGTATTGATAGCAACACGGGTGAAGTAAGCATTACATCCATTCCTGGAGCTAGTGGTACGCAAATGTTTACCATTATTGCTTACGATGGCGAACCGTTTAACAACACCGCCACCCAAAGTTTTCAACTTACCGTTACCCCTACAGGCGGAGGAAATGCCGTAGCTATTAGGATTAATTGTGCAGGACCCGATTATACCGATGGTGCAGGCAATTTATTTATTGCCGATACTTACTACAATACAATAGCAACTACTTACACGTACTCTTCAACAAATCCTATTGCCAATACGGTAGATGATGTATTGTACCAAACCGAACGTTTCGCTTATGTAAATAATTTACATTACGAAATTCCTGTACCTAACGATACCTACACCGTGAACTTACATTTTTCTGAGCTGTATTTTGATGCTGCCAATTCTCGTGTTTTTGATATGAGCATAGAAGGCACCATGGTACTAGACGATTACGATATATGGGTAGCAGCAGGTGGCAAGGATATGGCACATATTGAACAGTTTACCACAACCGTAAGCGATGGCATACTAAATATTGATGGCATGGGTATTATTAATGCCGCTAAATTGTCGGCTATAGAAGTAATAGGAAGTAATAATACGCCTACCAATACGCCACCTACATTTGTACTAAGTGGCAATATAAATGTAAACCAAGGTTTTAATACCACCGAAATTGTAACGCTTACTCCAGATCCTGTTCCACCTAGCGAAGCAGGACAAGTAGTAACTTACAGTTTAAATCCTGCAAGTGTAAGCTTTGCCAATGTAAGTATTGATAGCACAACAGGCGAAGTTACCATCTCATCGGTATCTTGTCAAAGCGGTTCGCAAATATTTACGGTTACCGCCGACGATGGACAAACCAGTAACAATATAGCAACCGAAACTTTTACCCTTACCGTTAATACTACTGGAAACAATACACCGCCTACCTTTACTACAAGTGGCGATGTTACGATTAACCAAGATTTTAGCAATGTACAAACCGTTACCGTAACACCAGATGCTGTTCCTCCTTGCGAAACAGGACAAACGGTTACTTATAGTATAAGTCCACCAATTTCCAATCTTGCAAATATCAGTATCGATGCGGCTACTGGCGAAGTAAGCGTTTCGGCTATTCCTTGCCAAAATGGTACGCAAACATTTACCATAACTGCCGATGATGGGCAAGGAAACGACAATACGGCTAGTGAATCTTTTATGCTAGAAATTATTCCCGCAGCTAACACGCCTCCTACTTTTACCACAAGTGGCGATGTTACGGTTGTGCAAAGTTTTACCACTACCGAAATCGTTACCGTAACACCCGACCCTGTGCCTAGCTGCGAATTAGCACAAGTAGTAAGCTACAGTTTAAGCCCCGCTAGTGTTGCATTTGCAAATGTAAATATAAACACCTCCACAGGCGAAGTTAGCATTACGTCTATTGCTTGTGAAAGTGGTGCACAAACATTTACGATTACTGCCGATGATGGAGCAGCTATTAATAATACGGTTACTCAAACTTTTGTATTAACCGTTACAGGCGGTAATGCTGCACCAACTTTTACCACAAGCGGCGATGTAACTGTTGACCAAGATTTTACCACTACCGAAACAGTTACCGTAACACCCGACCCTGTTCCTTCGTGCGAAAGCGGACAAATAGCAACTTATAGTTTAAGCCCTGCTAGTGCTAGTTTTGCCAATGTAAGCATTGATAGTGCAACTGGTGAGGTAACAATTACTGCGGTAGCTGGTGGAGCAGGCACTCAATTATTTAACATTATTGCCGACGACGGACAAGCTGGTAACAACATTGCAACAAGCAGTTTTATGCTAACGGTGAATTCTAGTGGTGGAGGTACAGATACTGAAATTAGAATTAATTGTGGTGGGCCAGATTATACAGATAGCAACAGCAACTTATTTATTGCTGATACCTATTATGATACTAGTGTTTGGACTTCAACCTATTCTACACCCAATGCAATTAGCAATACGGTAGAGGAAGAATTGTACCAAACAGAAAGAGTAGGTTATAATCTTAACCTAGGCTACGAAATTCCTGTGCCTGACGATACGTACACGGTTATTTTGCATTTTGCAGAGCTGTATTTTGATGCTGCCAATAGTCGTGTTTTTGATATCTTAATAGAAGGTACGGTTGTATTAGATGACTATGATATATGGACAGAAGCAGGTGGGAAATATGTGGCGATAGTAGAAACTTTTACGGTTCTTGTAACGGATGGGTTTTTAAATATTGATGGAAGCGCAATTGTTAACGGTGCTAAATTATCGGCTATTGAGATAATTGGAAGCGGAAGCGGTGGTGGAACCAGCAGCAATACGGCTCCTAGCTTTACCACAAGTGGCGATGTAACGGTTGACCAAGATTTTACAGGTACAGAAATCGTTACGGTTACCCCCAGCCCTGTACCGCCTAGCGAAGCAGGACAAACAGTAACATACAGCATTAACCCTGCTAGTGTAGGTTTTGCTAATGTAAGTATTGATAGCACTACTGGCGAAGTAAGCATTACTGCGATAGCTTGCCAAAGTGGTACACAAGTATTTACCATAACTGCCGATGATGGACAAGCAACAGACAATACGGCTACGAGCGATTTTACCCTAACCGTAAATGGAACAAGTGCCAATACATCGCCTAATTTTACCGCAACAGGCAACATTACGGTATTCCAAGATTTTACCACTACCGAAACGGTAACCGTAACTCCCGACCCTGTGCCGACTTGCGAAAGCGGACAAGTAGTGACTTACTCTTTAATTCCTCCTGCCGTAAGTTTTGCAGATGTAAGCATTGATAGTACAACGGGAGAAGTAACGATTAACTCTGTGCCATGTGCAACTGGAGTGCAACTATTTGGCATTAAAGCCGATGATGGACAGGCGACCAACTTTTTTGATATTGAAACTTTTACTTTAACCGTAACCCCATTACCTAATACACCGCCTAATTTTACTACAACAGGAGATGTAACCGTTAACCAAGATTTTACCACTACCGAAATTGTAAGCGTAACTCCCGACCCTGTGCCGCCTTGCGAAAGTGGACAAACGGTCACTTATTCGTTAATTCCTGCTACGGTAAGTTTTGCCAATGTAAGTATTGATAGCACAACAGGCGAAGTAACGATTAACTCCGTGCCATGTGCAAACGGAAGTCAAGTGTTTGGTATTAAGGCCGATGATGGACAAAGCAGCGATTACTTCGATATTTCGTCTTTTACCTTAACCGTAATGCCAGTAATAAATACTCCCCCCGCCTTTACTATAAGTGGAGATGTAACCGTTGACCAAGACTTTATTGGAACCGAAACGGTTACGGTAACTCCCAACCCTGTTCCTCCTTGCGAAAGCGGACAAGTAGTAAGCTATAGTCTCAGCCCTGCTAGTGTATCTTTTGCCAATGTAAGTATTGATAGCACTACTGGCGAAGTAAGCATTACATCCGTAGCAGGTGAAACAGGCACACAATCTTTTTTAATTTTGGCAAATGATGGACAGCCAACGGATTATGTTTCTGCCGAAAACTTTACCTTAACAGTAAATGCAGGCGGTTCGCATGGAGGAGGAGGCACAACAAACATCCGTATTAATTGCGGCGGTGCTGATTATACCGATACCAATGGCAATTTATTTGTAGCAGATACTTATTACGATACAAGTACAACTACCTATACCTATTACTCAAGCCATGCTATTTACACTACCCTTGATGACGAACTGTACCAAACCGAACGCAATGGATACAGTAATAATTTACGATACGCCATTCCTGTAGATAATGGCACTTATATGGTGCGCCTGCATTTTGCAGAATTGTATTGGAACAGTATTGGACAACGTATTTTTGATGTAGAACTAGAAGGAAATTTAGCATTGGATGATTTAGATATTTATGAAGGAGTAGCCAAGTACCGACCAATGCTACAAGAGTTTACCGTAAATGTAACGGATGGAGAATTAAACATTCAGATATATAGTATTATCAATGCCGCCAAAATTTCTGCCATCGAAGTGCTAGGAGATGGAGCTACTTCGGCAATTAACAATCCGCCTAGTTTTACAACTACTGGCGATGTAACCGTTGACCAAGACTTTACCACTACCGAAACCGTAACTGTAACCCAAATAGACGATGATGAAAGCTGGCAAACTATTACCTACAGCATCAGTCCTGCTAGTGTGCCTTTTGCCAATGTAAGTATTGATAGTACTACTGGAGAAGTAACCATTACAGCAGTACCCGGTGCAGCAGGCAGCCAAGAATTTACCATTACGGCCGACGATGGGCAAGCAACCTACAATATAGCTACTGGCACTTTTACCCTTACCGTAAATGCCGTAAGCAATTTAACCGAAGTAAGGATTAATTGTGGAGGACCAAGCTATGTAAGTACCGCTGGTGCTACCTTTATGGCAGATGATTATTATGATACCGACATCACTACAAATGTGTATAATACAACACACGCTATTTACAGTACTTCGGATGATGCTTTGTATCAAAAAGGAAGAACGGGAACAGCGGTCAATTATGCTATTCCGTTAAGCATGGCAGGTACCTATACCGTACGTTTGCATTTTGCCGAAATTAAGTGGAATTCTCTAGGTAAACGAGTTTTTGACGTGAAACTAGAAGGAAATACGGTAATTGCCGACTATGATATATATGGGCAAACTGCAAAGTACAGAGCCGATGTGTATGAGTTTACACAAGTAGTAACAGATGGTTATTTAAATATTGAATTAGCCGCAAGTGAAAGAAAGGCAGCTATTGCAGCTATTGAAGTATTAGGAGATAGTGTGAGCAAATTAATAGGGGACGATGCGATAAGCAATGCCAGCGATTCCGAAATTTTACTATTGCTTTATCCTAATCCAGCGCAAGATATTGCCAAGGTAACCTACCTAAGCAACAATGCCACTAGCGAAACAGGAGCAGAACCTAAAGAAGTAAAATTAGGTGTTTACGACATACTAGGTCGGGAGTTATTGCAATTGCACCAAACACCCGTTGCAGGAATGGAAAACACTTTTACCATTGATGTAAGCAATTTTGAACGAGGCTACTACATCGTTCGTTTAGATAATGGCGAAGAAAGTATTTCCAAAAAACTGCTAGTACATTAAAAGTAAAATGAACTTTGTTTTTACACTTAGTAACGTTTAAAAAATAAATCCGACAATTTGTACGTAGAGGTTTTGTGCTTAGACAAGGCGCAAAACGCAGCTATGAACGAACGATTTTTGCGTAGCAAAATAAATGCATATTGATGCATTTAAGTGTAGAGAACCGCTTGCGGCCGACATACAGTGCTACGGCGAGTATTTGCAACGCAGGATAAGTGCAAAAGATCAAGTAGAAATGACGGATTTATTTTTTATGCGTTACTTAGTTCGTTAATATAGTTACCTCAAAACTATATTTCCTTAAAAGAAAAAACAAATGCCATCAGCACAGTTACATGACTTGTGTTGATGGCATTTTTATTATTTACTATAATCGCATCTTTTTAAGTGACGGACACTTATTTAGCTTGGGTCCCTAAATGATTCCCTCCTTGCATCAGCAGGTAAAAAAATCAAAACTCAAATTTCAAGAATCAAAAATCAAAATTCAAACCCTCTACATCGAATCAAGTTCCAGTACCAGTCCATCATAGGCAATTTGCACATTGGGCGGCAAGTCTTTAATTAATGATTGCTGCGGACCCATTTTATGACTAAGATGAGTAAGATAGGCTTGTTTCGGTTGCCATTCGTCAATAAAGGCTAATGCTTCGGGCAGGGTAAGGTGCGACCAATGCGGTTCGCTTTTTCGTACGGCACTAATCACCAAAATTTCGGTGCCTTTTACCTTTTCCTTTTCTATATCGTCGATGTATTTAACATCGGTGAGGTAGGTAAAATTGCCAAACCTAAAACCTAGCACGGGCATTGTGCCATGTATCACTTCTATCGGAATAATAGGAGAAAAATCTTGAAAACTAAAGGCTTCGTTTTTACTAATCGTATGTAAATCAATAGCAGGTGCGCCGGGATATTTTTTTTCGGCAAAAATATAAGCAAACTGCGATTTTAAATCTGCTTGCACGGCAGTAGAAGCGAACACCTGCATATTTTTGCCTCCTTGCCAATAAAAAAATGGGCGTATATCGTCTAAACCTGCGGTGTGGTCACGGTGTTGGTGCGTAAATAAAATGGCATCTAATAAATGTACATTCGCACGCAACATTTGCTGTCTAAAGTCGGGTCCACAATCAATGGCAATGCAGGTGTTTTGGTGTTCTATTAAAACAGAAGCCCGCAAGCGTTTATCCTTCGGATCGCTCGATTGGCAAGCAACGCAATGGCAGCCAATTACAGGAATACCTGTAGAAGTACCAGTACCTAAAAAAGTAATTTTCATGGATTTGACGTTTTGTAATGTTCTTTTTAAAATGCTATTTTTCTCATTCCTTTACTACACCGTGTTAAAAAAAAAGGTCACTAGCGTTAAAACACTAGTAACCTTATTTGACCTTCATTTTATTTTCGACTTTAGTAGTTTGTCAAATTAATTGTAATATTAAAATTCCGTCTAGTATAGCAGAAAGAAAATCAAACCTCTTCCTATTAGGGATGGAAAAAAAAAAAATTAAATGCTAAATGCTCGATTCTAAATTTTAAATGCTCCTAGCCATTCAGCAGGA
>JAHDBT010000089.1:1342-4295 GCA_020630215.1 Bacteroidota bacterium | reverse complement strand
GGAAAATAAATTTTAAATGCTAAATGCTCGATTCTAAATTTTAAATGCTCCTAGCCATTCAGCAGGAAAAAAAACAAGAATCAAACCTCGCTTCGTCAGCAGGAAAATAAATTTTAAATGCTAAATGCTCGATTCTAAATTTTAAATGCTCCTAGCATTACAGCAATCCTGCAATAATATTTTCCAAAGTAACACCTTCTGCTTCTGCTTTATAGTTTTTAACAATACGGTGTCGTAAAATATCTTCGGCAACAGCTTTCACATCGGCAATATCTGGCGAGTATTTACCATTAATAGCAGCATTACCTTTGGCACCAATTACCAAATACTGCGATGCACGAGGCCCTGCCCCCCACGATAAATAATTGTTGACTTCCTTAGTTGCCATATCCGTACCCGGACGAGTTTTACTAGCCAATTTTACCGCATATTCCAACACATTATCAGAGATAGGAATTTTGCGTATTAACTGCTGGAAAAAGCGAATTTCCTCGCCACTTAGCACTTTATTTAAAGTAACCTTTTTGTTAGTTGTTGTACTTTTTACTACATCAACCTCTTCCTTAAAAGTAGGGTAACCCACTTTAATGTTAAACATAAAACGGTCTAGCTGTGCTTCTGGTAGCGGGTAAGTACCTTCTTGTTCAATAGGGTTTTGTGTTGCAAGTACAAAGAAGGGGAGGGGAAGTTGGTGAAACTCACCTGCTGCCGTTACCGAACGTTCCTGCATGGCCTCTAGGAGTGCGGCTTGTGTTTTAGGAGGCGTACGGTTAATCTCATCTGCTAAAAGGATATTGGTAAACAAAGGCCCTTTACTAAATTTAAATTGGCGATTATCGTCCAAAATCTCGGCACCCGTAATGTCAGAAGGCATTAAGTCGGGCGTAAACTGAATACGTTTAAAGCCTAGGTCTAAAGCATCCGAAATGGTTTTTACCAATAAGGTTTTTGCCAATCCCGGCACACCTACTAGTAAAGAGTGACCATCGCAAAAAATGCAAAGTAGCACTTTTTTTACAACGTCTTCTTGCCCTACAATTACTTTTCCAATTTCTTGACGTAAGTTTTTAAATGCGGCGGATAGGGCATCAACCGCTTCCGCATCCGATTTATATTTTGCCATTATTTCGATATTATGTTTTGTTTTTTTAGATCGCTTCGCTGTCAGTAGTCAGAACGTTCGCCAAGGCTTACTGTCAGATCGCTTCGCTGTCAGTTTATATGCTGACGATTCTTTTTACGCCAGCAGATAAACTGACTACTGACAGCAAACGCAGTTTGCGTTCTGACCGCTGACTGCTCTCTTAACTGCTATTTGTTATCTATCCAAAATCGTGCAAAGTTTTTAAATGAGGCACGAAATTACAAATTAATGCGTAACAATTCACTTATATTTTGTTAAAAATGGTTTATCGTGGTTTTGAGGTCCTTTTTTTGACCTATTTATCGGCCTATTTATCTAAGCGGTTTACATTTTTTACCGTTACTAATGGCAGGGAAAGTGCTAACATTTGTTAAAAAAAAGAAAAACACTTGAATAAATGAACATTTGTTCATACATTTGCAACAACAACCAAATAATTACTATCAATATGACACAAACAAGAAGAAACATCAATGCCAAACAATTAGAAAAAGTAGCAGAAGTATTAAAAGCCATTTCGCATCCTATTAGATTGGCAGTACTCGAAATTTTAGAAGCTGCCGAACCGCTTTCTGTTTCCGAAATTAGAGAACAGTTAGTGCCAGAAGTTGAACAGTCTTTATTATCGCATCATTTAGTAAAATTAAAAGATAAAGGGATTGTGTGTTCTACCAAAAAAGGGAAATACATTTACTACAGTATATGCGACCGCCAAATTCTGAAAATTTTTGATTGCATGGAAAATTGCAGTTTTGTTTGATGAATACGGGTGTTTTTTTGCAACAACATATGAAAATAAGAACATTTATTCATTTAAAAAATTATGGAAATAACAGCATATTTATCAGCCTTAACGATTGGTTTTACGCTAGGATTATTAGGCGGAGGTGGTTCTATATTAACCGTTCCAGCCTTGGTTTATCTAGTAGGAATTAATCCTGTTTTATCTACTGCCTACTCTTTATTTGTAGTAGGGATGGCCGCTTTGGTGGGCGCATTTAACAACATTCGCAAAGGATTGGTGAGTTTTAAAACGGCTTTTGTTTTTGCTGTACCCTCCTTTATAGCCGTTTACCTAACCCGCCTGCACCTCGTGCCAGCTATTCCCGAATCTATTATTACGATAGGCAGTTTTACCCTCACCAAAGACATTACCATTATGGTATTTTTTGCTTTAATTATGTTATTGGCGGCCGTTTCTATGATTCGTTCGGGCAAATTAAAAGCAAGTAAAAAGAGAAAAGAAAAAGAGGAGGAGTTCGCGCAAAAATTTAATTACCCACTCATTATAATAGATGGTTTAGCAGTAGGCACGCTAACGGGAATTGTAGGGGCTGGCGGTGGATTTTTAATTATTCCTGCCCTCGTATTACTAGCACGCTTACCCATGAAACTAGCCATTGGCACTTCCTTGTTAATCATTGCTATTAAATCTTTAGTTGGTTTTTTAGGTGATGTACAATCTGGACAATTAATTGACTGGCATTTTTTACTGATATTTACGACCTTTGCCATTCTCGGTATTTTTGGTGGTGGCTATGCTGCTAATTATGTATCGGGCAAGCAACTAAAAAAAGGATTTGGGTGGTTTGTATTGGTAATGAGTGTTTATATTTTAAGTAAAGAACTCTTATTTTAAAGATAGATAGTCGTGGATGTTGGTAGTTAAACGGCTATGTTACGAACGACTTTTTTGCAATAAACCTATATCTTAAAAACTATAAAAACATATTAATAATGAAAGTAGAACAAATATATACTGGCTGTTTAGCGCAAGGAGCTTATTATATTGAAAGCGAAGGCGAAGCC
>JAHDBT010000089.1:0-1242 GCA_020630215.1 Bacteroidota bacterium | reverse complement strand
GTGCTACACACACCAGGGCATACGCTAGAGTCAACCACTTATTTATTGAAAGATGAAAACGGAAAAGACCATGCTATTTTTACTGGTGACACCCTGTTCTTAGGCGATGTTGGCCGCCCCGATTTAGCGCAAAAAATGGATGGCATTACCCAAGACGATTTAGCAGGCATGTTGTACGATTCGTTAAGAACTAAAATAATGCCTTTGGCAGATGAGGTAATTGTATACCCTGCACATGGAGCTGGTTCGGCTTGTGGTAAAAACATGATGAAAGAAACAGTAGATACCCTTGGCAATCAAAAACAAATGAACTACGCCTTACGTGCCAACATGACCAAAGCCGAATTTATTAAAGAAGTAACCGATGGTTTATTGCCGCCGCCTACCTATTTTCCCGCCAATGTAAAACTTAACCAAGAAGGTTACCAAAGTATTGATACTGTTTTAGCAACAGGAGCCAAACCTTTAAATGCCGAAGCATTTGAGCTAGTAGCCAATCGAGCAGAAGCTTTAATTTTAGATACTCGCCAACCGCAAGAATTTGCAAAAGGACATATTCCGAACGCCATTTTTATTGGTTTAAATGGGAGCTTTGCCCCGTGGGTAGGCGCATTAATTGCCGATATAGCAACGCCCATTTTATTAATAACCGCCCCCAATAAAGCCGAAGAAGCGGTAACCCGATTAGCACGAGTGGGCTTTGATAATACCATTGGTTTTTTAGAAGGCGGAATGGAAGCATGGAAAAATGCAGGGAACGAAATAGATACGGTTACGTCTATTGCTGCAACCGAGTTTGCTCAACGATTAAGCAAGGAAACTCTTCCTGTTTTTGATGTACGCAAACCCAACGAGTTCGCCTCTATGCACATGGAAGGAGCAAACAGTACGCCCCTAAGTAGTATCAACGATTTTTTGAGCGAGTTTAGCCAAGTAAATACCGCTTATGTACACTGTGCAGGTGGTTACCGTTCTATGATTGCTGCGTCTATTTTAAAGTCAAGGGGCATCCATCACCTAGTAGATGTACAAGGCGGATTTAATGCCATTAAAGCAACCAATACTATTCCTTTAACGGATTTCGTTTGTCCTAGTACGCTGTAAATTATTCTATCAAAATAAAAAAGAAAAAATGCAGGTTCAAGCATCTCGCTTGAACCCAACTTAAAATCACATCAAATCACTTTCGCTCCGCTCAATTACTCACTTTACTACACCGTTTAATTTTAATAAAAAAACAAA
>JAHDBT010000708.1 GCA_020630215.1 Bacteroidota bacterium | reverse complement strand
TAATCAAGCAACTGCACAATCAGCTCAATATGGCGATTTGGTTTGGATAGACACGGACCAAGATGGTGTTATGGATAGCGGTGAAGTAGGTTTAAATGGAGTGCGTGTAGAGCTATATCTCGATAATGGAGATGGCGTGCCTGATCCTAATACCGATGCTTTAGAGCGTTTTACCCTCACCTCTGGCGGTGGGGCTTACTTATTTGGGGCTTTACCTATTGGCGATTATTTTGCCGTATTTTATGTGCCACCAACCTATAGTGTATCTCCTGCCGATCAAGGCGGAAACGATGCGCTAGATTCTGATGCTACTATGAGTGGTAGTTTAAATGGTTGGGAAATCGCCATCACACCCATTACCTCTATTACAGGCAGTGAGTGGGAACTCTATTGGGATTTAGGTATTTACCAACCTAGCCCAGGCGTAGCAGCCGTAGGTAATTATGTATGGTTCGATTTAGATGGCGATGGGGTACAGGATGAATCTACCAGCGAAGGACTAAATGGTATTACCGTTAATATCTACGAATCGGCAAATCCAGGTACTATTGTGCAAACTACTGTTACCCAAACCAACGAAAGTGGTAATGCAGGCTACTATTTATTCGACGATTTAACACCAGGTAACTACTTCCTAGAATTTATTTTACCTAGTGGTGCAACCTTCACTTCTAATGGTGGAGGTAACTCCAATACCAACTCCGATGTAAATCCTGCTACAGGACAAACAGGCACGATTAATTTAACTGCCAACAATTTTAACCAAAGCATAGATGCAGGTATCGAAATGCCAACAGGCAGTTTAACACTAGGCGACCGAGTTTGGTTTGAAACCGATAATGATGGCGTGTATGAATCTGGCGAAACAGGGATTAACCAAGTTAAAGTAGAATTATACATGGATAGCGATAGTAATGGCTCCTATACTCCTGGCGTTGATGATTACTATACAAGTACGGTAACCTATACCGCATCTGGTACACCTGGTTTCTACGAATTTAATAATTTACCTCCTGGTGATTATATCGTAGTTATTCCACTTTTAAATTTTGGAAACGGAGAGCCTTTAGAAGGCTATAGTTCTACAACAGGCGGAGGAAGTTCGCCCAATAACAATACCGATAATAACGACGATGGTACTTTTTTAAATGGCTATGGCGTAGTTAGCCAAGCTATTACATTAAGTAATGGCGGCGAACCTGGCGGGAATACTAATTCAACTTTAGATTTTGGCTTTTTCGAATATCCATGCGATGATACTCCTGTAGCAGTAATAACTACAGAAGGGGAGGTGTGCGATGATGATATTGTAGGCAGCATGTCTATTAATTTACAAAGCTTAATTACTAGCGGCTACACCAGTGGCACTTGGAATGATGATGATGGTTCTGGCGGATTATCAGGAACTACGTTTACTTATGCTACCAGCATGGGCGCAGGTCCTTTCCATTTTACCTACACCATCCCTGGTACCGATAATAATGGACCGCCTAGTTGTCAAGATAGAAACTACACGGTTACCATATCGGTAATTACTTGTGAAGTGGTTTGTAATACCTCTACACCAAGTCTTATTGTATTGAATGATGCTTGTGATGGCGAAACCATCGCCCTAAGTCCTTTAACACAAGACGGACAAACCTTAACTTGGTACGACCGTGCTACTAATACTGCCGTTCCTAATCCTAGTAGTGTGGTGTTAGATGCGCCAGATATATGTTTTGGCGAAATGGTTCGTTTTTATGCACCTTATAATTTCGATACAGGTCCCGAACCTGATTGTGATGGCGTAGTGGCCTTAGAACACGCAGTGCAAGTAAAAGTTTTTCCTGCTATACAAGCATCCATAGACCAAGGCACTTGTGGAGCAAGTATTAACTGCTTATGTCCTAATTACAATATCTCGTGGTCAGATAATTTTGGTAACTCAGGAACAACTCCTGCCTATAATGGCAACAACGGATTTGCCATTGTTAACTTTACCGTAACTGCCGAAGAACCAACAATGTCTTGTCAATCAACAGGATTTAATGCTATTATTAACTGTTTTGCTAGTGGTTGTTTAGCCGATGCCAGTTCGGTATATCCTTTATCGGGTAATGGTACTTGTGGTTTATCTCAAATAGAATTGGTGAATACCAGTACCTCGCCAGCATCTTACAACTACCATTACTTTTTATCAGACGATAGCGGCAATATCGTTACTAGTATCACTACCAATAGCAGTATAGATGTAAGTGGTTTGCCTGCTGGCGATTATTGTGCCTATGGAGTATCTACCAATCCAGCGGTAACTTTAAATACCAATGTAACAACGGTTACAGGTTTAGATGCTAGTAATTCGGGCTGTTACGAAATTAGTCCTTGTTATCCTATCAGTATTTCCGATGCGCCAAGTGTTAGTATTAGTTCGGCAGCGTCTTGTGGTAGCAATGGTACTTTTAGTATTTCCTTTACTGCTTCGGGTGGTAGTGGCGATTATAATATCATTCTATTTTCCGACGATCCTAATTATTATTACAATAGCCTACCAGCAAATAATGGTACGCCTGTTAACTTTAACAGTGTTCCTTCTGGCACTTATACCGTATCTATAATAGATAATGAAACAGGTTGCGAAACAAACGATGCTTTAAGTTTTAGCGAAATTTGTGATAATACCAGTCCGCAGTGTACCATTAGTATTGCATCGGTAACACCAAGTTCCTGTAATCCTGCCACCAATACTTACTCTATAGATGTTGCGGTAACGTATGCCGACGACCCAGGCGGTAACATTTCCATTGATGGCGAATTATTTGCGTCTAACGGAAGCGGCAGTCAAACCTTTACTATTAATAACCTAGTAGCCAATGGCGCAAGTGGGGTAGATGTAACGGCTTTTT
>JAHDBT010000088.1 GCA_020630215.1 Bacteroidota bacterium | reverse complement strand
AGTCACTCAAAACCTCATTTTGCCGCACAATTAGTTTTCGGTCAGGCACTAAATACGACATTTTATTTCCGCCTAACTTCCTTGAGTTAATCAGAAGAAATAATTATAGCGTTCCTATTAAGGATGACGTTGATATAGCTATGGGAATTTTTGAATATCTGTACAGTAGTGATTATTACTATCCTCAAAAATCAAAATAACAAACCCAAATAAAACGCATGATTTTTCTCCTTGGGTATAATGATAAACCAAATACTTACAAAGGATTACTTCCTTAACGTGTTGCTCTACTTCTTAAAAAATGTTTGATTTCTCTTTTGCTGTCCGATCCAGCCTCCCGGCTGGAGCGTAACGGGCCTAAAGCCTCCCGGCTTTAATGTCAAAACTTTTAACCTTTGAATAAGCATGTCAGAATTTCGTCCAACTATTTAAGGGGGCGAAACAAAAACAAGTAATATAATTTAATGGCTAATAATAGACAAAACCAAGTCTTTGGTTAATTTACGCCCATTGGCTTGCTGGTAAATTTTTTCAAAAGAAAAGCGGAAATCACAACCCGATTGCCAACGAGTACAGCCATAAGCCGTATTGCCTTTTAAAATACGCCCTGTTTTACATTTAGGGCATAAAGGCATGGGAGCAGCTGCTTTTTTTGCAATTGGTTTTTTAGTTTTAAGATTTGGACTGTTGTTTTCTTTGTCCTCTATTACCAATTTTAAACTTCCGTCCTCTTGCCGCCATATATAACCATCCACCTTTTTATCATTTAGCGTAAACCCTTTTAGTTTTTGGGTTTTACCTCTCGTAATTAATTTTAATACTTGGTTGTCGCTTATTTTTTTACCATGAAAAATAAAAGGAACAATAAAATTACATCCGCCTGCATATTTACTGCAACCATAGGCTTTTTTACCTTTTAAAATAATTCCTTTATTACATTTGGGGCAACTTACTTGTCCTGCTTGTACTTTGTCTTGTTTACCCGTACTTAATTTTTTTGTCGATTTACTGTCAGTTAAATTTGATTTTGATATATTCGTTTTTCTTACTTTTTTAGAAGCAACATGGCCGCTTTTTCCTTTAGCAAATTTCCCTTCTCTGCTTTTTCCATCTGTAGGGGTAGCACTAATTCTGGCTTTTAATTTAGAATGAATAACCTCTTCTACAATCGTGTTTACCATTGTTTTCATTTCGCCAATAAATACGTCTGCATTGTATTTATTTTGCTCAATACTACGCAGTTTTTGTTCCCATTGCCCTGTTAATTCTGCCGATTTTAGCAGGTCGTTTTGAATGGTACCAATTAAATCAATACCCGTTTGTGTGGGAATAATGGCTTTTTTTATCCGTTGAATATAGCGGCGTTTAAAAAGCGTTTCAATAATATTTGCCCTCGTACTTGGGCGACCAATGCCATTGGCTTTCATCAAATCTCGCAGTTCTTCATCGTCTACGGTTTTACCTGCGGTTTCCATGGCACGCAATAAGGTTGCTTCGCTATAATTTTTTGGCGGTTGCGTTTGTTTTTCTAGTAATTCGGGCTGATGTGGGCCGTTTTCTCCTTTTTTAAATGCGGGTAAAGGCGTTTGTTCTTTTGATTTATTTTTGTCGGTGTTTTTGTTTCCTGTTTGATTCGTATTTGAATTATCCGCACCTTTTTTCTTTTTCTGCGGATACAAAACTCGCCAGCCTGGTTCCAAAATTTGTTTGCCCGTAACTTTAAATTTTACTCCGCCAGCTTCGCCAATCACCGTTGTATTATTTACAATACAATCGGGATAAAAAGCAGCAATAAAACGACGGGTAATAATATCATATAATTTTTGTTCGTAGTTGTTAAGACTTTTAGGAGCTACCCCAGTTGGTAAAATAGCGTGGTGATCGGTTACTTTTTTATTGTTAAATATTTTGCTGGTTTTGCGAATCGGTTTTTGTAATAGTGGCTGCGTAAATTGTTCGTAGCCATTTAATTTTTGCATAATACCCGAAATTTTTGGATACATATCATCAGGTAAATAAGTGGTATCGACACGAGGGTAGGTAACCAATTTTTTTTCGTACAATGACTGAATAGTTTTGAGCGTATTATCGGCACTCATACCCAATTGTTTGTTGGCTTGAATTTGTAGCGATGTTAAATCAAATAAGCGGGGAGGGGTTTCTCGTCCTTTTTTGGCGGTAACAGATAGGATGGTAAAGGGCTGGCCTTTTACTTGCTCCAACCATTTTTGTCCATCTTCCTTTTTGTCGAATTTACTTTTATCACTAGCAAATTTCACCTCCCTATAAATGGTGTGCAATTCCCAATAAGTTTGGGGCTTAAAATTTTGAATGGTGTGATGTCTTTTCACAATCATGGCTAGGGTAGGGGTTTGCACCCTGCCAATAGAAAGCACTTGTTTGTAGCCGCCATATTTTAGGGTAAACAGCCTGGTAGCATTCATGCCTAGCAGCCAATCGCCAATCGCACGCGAGCGACCCGCATCGTATAAATGGTCGTATGCTCTAGCATCTTTTAATTGCTGAAACCCTGCACGTATGGCTTCGGGAGTTAAAGACGAAATCCATAAACGTTTAACAGGCTTGCGGCATTTTGCATGTAATAGCACCCATCTTTGTATCAGTTCTCCTTCTTGTCCTGCATCCCCACAATTAATGACTTCTGTTGCCGAGTTGACCAACTTTTTAATAATGCCAAATTGTTTTTTTACGCCTTTATTGCCAATTAATTTAATGCCAAATTTTTCGGGCAGCATAGGCAAAAACGCCATGTCCCAACGTTTCCATTCGGCTTTGTAATCGTCGGGTGTTTTTAGGGTGCAGAGATGCCCAAAAGTCCAGGTTACTTGGTAGCCATTTCCTTCAAAATAGCCATCTTTCCTAGATTTTGCACCTATAATATAAGCAATGTCACGAGCAACACTTGGTTTTTCTGCAATACAAACTTTCATGGGATATAGATCTAATTTATTTTTTACGAGCAACAAAGATACTATATTTTTAGCTTAGTGAAGGGATAAATTAGGTAAAGAAAATAGATAAACAGTTTCCTCTTTTTGAACTCTTTTATTTTTTTTGGCGTTAGGAAATATGTTTTGAGCAATGAATAAAGCTCCATTTTATAGCATTGTATTTAATTGAAATTTATTTTACCATTTAATTTTACCATTTAATTTTACCAGTTATGTTAGTTCCAATATATCGTATCCGTTAAACTGCTTTTCCTTCCTTTATTTTTTATTCACCTCTTTCCATTTAAAAAAATAACAAGCGAACGAAGCAGTCTATAATTTAACCTTTATTTTTTAATGCGTTAACCATCTAATCATGGCTAATAAAATAAAAAGAAGAGAACGAGAAACTGCTCGTCTTCGTCAACAGTCCTATACCATTAAGCGATTTCGACAAGAAAAACGCAATAGGAAAAATATGCTGCACAGCCTCATACAAATGCAAATGTTGTATGGAAATAGTGCCGAAGCGTATTTAAGAAAAAACAAACAATACACCAATAAATTAATTCGGGAATTTACCGATATTCAAAATGAATTTTTAAAATTAAGTAGTGGCGACAAAGCTTTTTTTATGGAATTAATGCAGCATCCTAAAATTAATTTCGATAAAAACAAACACTACTATCGCCTATTAATTGCTTTTATTCAGCATTTTGAATTTCCTATTCGGGAGTTTTCAAGTTGGAAAACACCGAGGTCTAATTCGGAAGAGGTGATTATGCAAAGTTTGTTTACGCATTTGTATGTAGCGTATAAATTACCGAGGGTTTTAGTACGTAAAATACCTGCTATTTTAAATAAAAATTTAAAAGAGTGGGAGGGCAAATTACTATTGGCACTGGCAGAAGGAAAAGGTTTACACACCTTAAAAACAATGCCTATTGACTGCAATAGTAAAATGAATTATTTTTTTACTCGTGCGCCCGAAGATTATACCTTGCTAGAAGCATTTGCTTGGGCTAAATTAAAATCCTCTAAAGCAGGAGAACGATTTAGCAGTATTTTGGCTCGAAAATTATTTAAAAATCCAGAACAGAAGTGGCCAAAATGGATAGCAGAGTTTATGGGTTTTATACAAAGAAATTCGGATATTTCGGGGAAGGAAATTAATGATATTTTATCGTTTATTGTTTTCCAAAAGGAAACGAAATACCAAATTGCTTTGCCTGGCGTAAGCTACAAAATAAAACTGGATCCGCTTTTTCCTAATTTTAGTTTTAAAGGAAAAACCATTGCTTCTGCCATGCGTGATGTAAGCGAGTGGAAAAAGTATTTATTGCTAAGTAAGCAAATGGGCGAAATAGGTTCTTTACCCGTATCTACTACCAAAGCATTTACACATCGTACTACTTCGCAAAAATGTTATTCGTTTAAGCAAATATTAACGGTTAAGGAATTAACCCTAGAAGGCAAAAAAATGAAGCATTGCGTAGCCTGTTATGTAGATGAATGCTTGGATAAAAGTTCGAGTATTTGGTCGGTACAAGTACGTTTTTCTAATGGTAAAACCAAAAGCGTACTAACCATCGAACTGGAAGAAGAGGATAAATCTTTAGCACAAGTTAGAGGGCTTTCTAACAGAGATGCCTCGCAGGAGGAAATGACCGCCGTAAAAGCTTGGGCAGAAAAGGAAAGCCTTAAAATTAATTTGGATTAAGCATACGCTTTCCCCAAATTAATGGAGCTTGATATTTTAATAACGAAACTAGTTAGACATTTATCAAAGAACCGTGTCCTCAAAAAAATAATGACCCTTATTCCCCTTTTGGAAGGGGTAGGGGGAGGCTGATATATACTAGACTACATTGGGTTTTGTGTATTTCCATATAAGGTATTATTTTAGCCATTTATACAGGTGTTTATTTTTGTTACTGCGAGCCAAGAGGCTTGAATACCGTTACGCTCAAGCGAGACTGTCTTCCTTTGAGCGCCCGGTCCAGCCTCCCGGCTGGAGTGTAACGGGCTTCAAGCGTCTCGCTTGATGTAAAGGGAAACAGCTATTTGCACAAAACCCAATGTGGTTGATTATAAAATGCATATTATTTTTTTGAGGACTTTATTACATCTTGGATTCAACTAAAATTACTTCATGAAAAAACTATTCTACTTTCTATTATTTATATTAGTATCCATATTAACGTTTATTTTGGTAAGCGGTAAAATATCAGATGATCGACTGCAAGCGTATGTGCATTCGCCAACCGTATTAAAAAACAAAACTACCAAAGCCCCACCTAATATTACGGAGGTATATGTACTAGGAACAATGCATACCGAAAGCCCCAATATTTTAAAAGACAGCTTGTATTTAATCCTAGAAAAAATACAGGCAGATGTAATTTTAGTAGAAATTGACAGCGTAAAATTTCCCCGAACTTATAGCATTAAAAATAGTAACCATCCAACAAAACTTCGCTATTTATTTCGCAATCAAAACGAAGTAGAACGACCAACTGCGCTTAAATACCTCCATCATAATCCCAACACCAAAATGCATCCTTACGAATGGATAGAACGAGATGCTTTTCACCAAAAACACCAAATCCAAAGTAAACCCAGCGAAGTTTTACAACACATAAAAGCACTCGAAGCAGCCGATTCTTTACAAGAAAAACACCGCAAAATACTAGCACAATATTTAAATGATTCTAAAGAGTTAAATAAAATTGCCAATCAAACTTTAAGCGTAATTAATACCACTAAAACCGATAGTATTTGTGAACAAAGACAAATAGGACGCTATCAAAAAATAAAACAAATTGTAGACGAAACACCTGCACTAAATACTTACAAAAGTTTTGTTGCCATCAATAAAAATTATTGGGATATTAGAAATAAGGCAATGGCAAATAATATTAAGCACTACATTCAAAAATACCCTAAAAAAAGAATCGTGGTATTAAATGGATTTTTTCACCGTTATTATTTAATCAAGGAATTACAGCAAAAAGAAAAACAATTAAATTATCAAGTAATGCCTATTCCTTTTTAATGGGAGGAAGACTTACTATTTTTTTAAAAAATAGTAAGTCTTAGTGGTCTGTCAAGTTAATAGTGTCGGTTGTTTTGGCGACTTTTCCTCCCTAGCCGCGTTGCAAATACTCGCCGTAGCTAAGGCTATGCCTGCGTTTTGCGCCTTGCTAGGAAACAAAACTCCCTCAAAAGCAACCAGACACTATTAACTTGACAAACCACTTAGGGATGGTAAAATAAACAAATTTAATTATATGCATTATTATTTTGAGAATGAAAAAAGACAGAAGTTTATTAATTGTCTGTTAATGTTTTGTGGAGTATTATTAATTATTTCTTGTAATACCAATACCAAACATCCTACCAATAAAATAAATACAAGCATTAATTTAGAACCACAAAAAAAGCCATTCATTATTTACACAAGGCCTAGTAAATTACCCAATCAATACAAAGCATTTAATTCGCCAAAAGCCATTAATAAAATTGCCGAAATAGAAAACGAATACTTTAATAATTATCCTACTTCCTACAGTAAATACTATGGCACAGTTTGGAAAAATGGAGCTATTAAGGAATTTAATACAGGAGATTCGCTTAGTGTTTTTGATAAATACCTGCAAGAAATGGCAATTAAAAAACAAACTCCCGACAGCCTGCATTGTACTATGTACGCCATAGAAGCCCTTAAAGCAGGTTTAGATATAAAATTTGATACCTTGGATAAATACCATCAAAAAATTTGGAAAAAACGAGAGTATGCAGGATGGAGTGTGGGCTATATTTTAACCACTTATTTTAATTGGAAAGCCTATTTAATTCTACACAAAAGTTCATCGGAATATAAAGCCTGCATGAAAAATTTTAAGCAGGATAAAAAATACCATGTTTGGAAACAACCCAATATTCCTATTCAACAAGTATTTGATTTTGAGGAAGATAAATTGCCAATTGATAGCCTCTTAAAATTACACGAATTTGGTTGGGGATTTAGCGAACAAGGCTGGCATACTTGGATTACCCGTTTCGATACCCTTAAAGAATGTAATTGGGCGGGCGCACCATCTGCAAAGTATGTGACGGAGGAAACAAAACCGCTATTTATTGATACCAAACTTACTGAGTTTACCGATTATAATTCGCATATAGTAGTGTTTCCTCCAAAAAAATAAAACTGAATTAAAGACATTCTGTTTTTTTAAAAAATAGCAGGTCTTTACTTTTTCGATAAACAAATCAGTAATGATTGTTTTTATAAAACGCACTCACATACGCCACCCATTTTTGAGGACTTCCCAGTTGGCAAAAATGTCCTAATCCTTCCATAATTGTTAGGGTCGCATTCTTGCAAATATTGGTTTTTAAATAATGAGCCATTTCTACTTTAGCAACCGCATCCTCTTCGCCCCAGCAAATATGAGTGGGCAATTTGGTTTGTTTTAAAGCAGGCAACCAACGTGTTTTTTCAAATTGTTTCCTATCGTTTAAGTATTGAATAGTGAGGTGTATTATTTGGTGTCCATCTTTTAATAAATTGGCTTCCCATAGTGTTTTAATGGCGGTTTCGGTTAAATTTTTATTGCCGTGTGCGCTGCGAATTTGATGTTTAAAAAGTGGGAAGTTGTTGATGTTTTTTAACAGATGACCATATTTAGATAATAACAATTTTTGGGTAAATCTTAAGGAAGCTAATTCTAGTATCATGCTGCCATTGGTGAAGGTTAGGCTTTGTAGTCCATCCGAAAACCAGGCAGGGAGTAAGCCATTTTCATGTCGAGCAACTATTTCTGTGGCTACGCTATCGCCCATGTCGTGCGATAAAAGATGGCCGCCTTTGATGCCAAAATGTTTCCAAACTTCAAAAACGGTATCTGCTTGTTCTAGGAGGGAATAGCTGTAATTTTGCACAGGCTTGTCGCTTAATCCATAGCCTAGCATATCCAACAAAATAATTCTATCAAAAACCTCCAACATGCCATTTATAACAGCATGAAAAGAGTAAGACGATTCGGGGAAACCGTGTATCAACAGCAAGGTTTTTTTGGCAGAGGCAGTTGGATTTCCTACTTGTTTAACAAATAGTTGATGACCAAAAGGACCATAAGGAATGTATGCGCCACTTGCTTCCCATGTTTTTAATGCTTTGCTAATCATTAAGCTTTTTTTACAAACTCCGATTTTAAAGCCATTGCACCAAAACCACTAATTTTGCAATCAATATTATGGTCGCCATCGTTTAGCCGAATGTTTTTTACTTTTGTACCTGCCTTTATAGGACCCGACGCACCTTTTACATTTAAATTTTTAATGACGATTATAGCGTCGCCATCTTGCAAAATATTTCCATTTACATCCTTTACTACCAAAGCATTTTCGGCTGCTAATTCATTAGGATTCCATTCATGACTGCATTCGGGGCAGGCAAATAAATCCCCGCCATTCGGGTATCCATAAGGCGATTCACATGCTGGGCAGGGCTTCATTTCTTCAGACATAAGTATTGTTGTTTATGTTTTGCTGTTATTTGTATTTGTATGATTGCGAAGGTAGTGTTTTATTATCGAATTTGGTAGACTTATTAATCTATTTATTCGATACTAAAAAAGTGGCGAATAAATAATGGAATTGAAACCGCCTTTCTACCAAAAGCGAAGCATACTTGTTACCTTCTACCACCTACTTAGTATAATATTCGCTTAAAAAATGCTTTATCTAATAGGTAGTTCATGCCAAACCAAGGATAGGAACCAATAATCATTTTTCCTTCGTCGGCGGTATAAATATTAACGGCTGAATATCTACCTCCAGGAATAAGTTCCAAAAATAATACGCCCTCTTTTTTTCGTTTAATCGCCATAGTCCATTCTCGTTCTGATAATACCCTAAGCCTGTAAGGGTATATTTCTTTAATGTCCGCTTTAGTTTTAAATTTCTGACTTAAGTTATTTTTCCGAATGTATAAGGCATGAGATTTTAAATGTTTTTTGTATTCGGCAGTTTTGTAAATACCTTTTTCTTGTAAACTATCTCCTTTGTAATTTTTTAAAATGCTTTTTAAATTTTGTACTGCATAAATTAAACGTTCGGCTAAAATATTCTGACTTATTTCGTTTAGGTTGATGTAGAAGGAATACAATTTTTTTGAAGTACGGAGTTTTATTCTTCCTTTTTGAATAATAATTACCCCCATTCTTTCCTTTTCAACATAACCTGTAATAAGCGAACTTTTCATCGTCATGAGTGTGGATATAGAAATGAAAAATTGATGCTTCACTTTCTTCAGTCTGTTGTAATCTTCTTCCTTTAGGAGTATGACTTTTTTATCGGGCCAATTTTCCCTAACTACTGTTTCAAAAGAGAAAGTCTCCTCCTGACTCGTCTTCAACTCCATAGTGTTGACCTCATTATCTAGTACATAAAATTCTGTTGCCTCTAGGAATTGTTTGCAGAGTTTTTTATTTAAAGTTTGAGCATAAACATTGTTAGAATAATTGCTAATGATTAATACAAGAGCAATTAGGAACACATAGGTGTTATGTTGTACCAAATACAGGAAGCGCAACATCTGCTTGTGATAGTAATAATGGTTTTTTTCCAGAATGTACTATTACTTTATAGCCATTTTCTTGATTTTTTTTAATGAGTTTGATTTGTTAAATTGTGTATTTTGTTGATAACGAGATGTTTAGATGGTATTTGAATAAGTAAACAACACCTCCTACAAATAATTTATTCGGAAATGCTTATAAATTGTATTTTTGTACACAACTTTTTTTAGTGATTTTTGTTTTATCCGCCTTTGTCACCTCGCTTTTTAATATTCACCTCTTCGTTAAATAATAAATAAAAACGTTATTATTCAGTAACTAGTAGAACGTACTTTAGTATAATGTAGAAAGGCTACTCGCTACGCTCGTTTTGTAAGTAATGGATTAGCAGACACTAAAAAACTATCGAGCAAATAGCGAAGTCGAAGCTTCTACCAAAAGCGAAACGTACACGCTATCTTCTACCACTATTTAAAACAAATTATTTTTTCTTTGCTTCGCAAGCAGAAACCCTAATTCCTATAAATACTTGTTAGTTTATTCTTGCTAAATAATGCCCATTGCATGTGCTATTCTATCAGTATAAAAAATGTAAAATACTTCTATCCATGAATAAGCATCAATTACTCATACTTGCCTTAACCGTTCTTTTATTAGCGTGTAATTATCAAACAAAAGCACAGTTTATTATAGAAACCCTAGCCCCTCAAGTAATGGTGGAAGACCATTTTGTTACAGGTGATTGTGTTACGGTAAGCAATATTTCCTATACAGGCTCAAACAACGCTAAAGGGTATTTTTCAGGAGGAGCGACTTCTATTGGACTAGAGGAAGGGATTTTTCTAGCAACAGGAAATAGCGAAAACATCGCACAAGAAGGTGGGAGTGTGATGTCTAACAGTTTAGGAACTAATGGAGATATGGATTTAAATATTTTTTTAGCAACTACTCTTACTTTTGATGCAGCCGTGCTAGAATTTGATTTTGTACCTTCTGCTGATGTGGTTACTTTTAATTATGTATTTGGTTCAGAAGAGTATCCCGAATATGTTTGTAGTACTTTTAATGATGTGTTTGGTTTTTTTATTAGTGGACCAGGTATTGTAGGAGGTACGCAAAACATCGCATTAATTCCTGGTACAGATACTTATGTGGGAATTAATACGGTAAATCCTGGCGTAGCAGGTAGTGAGGGTACAACAGGAGGCTGTACTAGCACCGCTTATGCCTCCTTTTATAATAATAACAATGCTTCTACTAATGAACCTGTATTTGATGGATATACCGATATTTTTCAAGCAACATCAAGTGTTATTCCATGCGAAACCTACCATATTAAAATAGCCATTGCAGATGCAGGAGATGGTGCTTTGGATTCGGCAGTATTTTTAGAGGCGAACAGCTTTAGTGCAGGGGGAGGAGCTTTGATAAATACGGGTATTGTTAATATGGATGGATTTAACTCGCAAGATACCTATGAAGGTTGTGTAAATGGTTATTTCTCTTTTGTAAGAGAAGACTTATCTGATAATACAACCGATTTAACCATTGCTTATACCATAGGCGGAAGCGCAATACCTAATGTAGATTATGCGCCCATCGAAACGGCTGTTACTATTCCTGCTGGGCAAGATTCGGTCGTTCTTTATGTTGATGCATTTTTAGATGGCATTGAGGAAGGTATTGAAACTATTGAATTAACCCTAGAGGACGATAATTGTAGTTGTACGGGGCCACCGCCACCAATTATTATGGATATATTAGATGCCACATTACTAACAATAGACTTAGCTCCTTCGATGGTAGTTTGTCCAGGCGAATCGGTAGCTGTTTCGGCAGCAGCAGCAACTTCTGGAGGTACAGCACCTTTGTTAGTTTACTTTTGGAGCGATGGAAGTTTGCAACCCACACTTAATATTACGCCTACCGTAACCTCTACCTTCTCTGTAACGGTTACCGACCTGTGCGGAAACCAAGTTACGGATGATATAGAAATAATTGTTCAAGACAGCCCTCCTGATGCAACAATTGATGCCGTACCAATTATTTGTGCCGAATCATCAGACATCATCACCCTTACTGCTGCTACGCCAGGCGGTACTTGGATAGGCGATGGTATTGTTGGTGGCGTAAATTCAACAGGAGAGTTTGACCCTTCCTTGGTAGGCATAAACACGGCTACTGTTGTATACGCTATAGAGGGCGATTGTGGAAATGCCAATGATAGTAAAATAATTACGCTCTCTAATATTACAGTTCAAGTACATACACCCCTTAGTCCTACTTGTGGTTTTGCAAATGGACAAGCTACCGCTGATAGTAATGACGGTTTAGCTCCTTTGTCTTTCGAATGGTCTAATGGCGAAACTGCACAAACGGCTACCATGTTGGATAGCGATATTAATTATGTGGTAACCGTAACCGATGCCAATGGCTGTTCCGATACGGGCGAAATAATATTAATAGCTCCCTCCCCAATTACCGCAACAGTTAATAATGCCATAGCCCCAACTTGTGCTAATGATGATGGACAAGCAACAGCTAATAGTGTGGATGGTTTAGCTCCTTTAAGCTTTGCTTGGTCTAATGGAACAACAACTCCAACGGTTAGCAACTTAGCTGCTAATTCCACTTATACGGTAACGGTAACAGATGCAAATTTCTGCACAGCAACTGCGGAGGTAAGCCTCGCTTTTCCACCACCAATTACCGCAACAGTTAATAATCCTATAGCCCCAACTTGTGCTAATGATGACGGACAAGCAACAGCTAATAGTGTGGATGGTTTAGCTCCTTTAAGCTTTGCTTGGTCTAATGGAACAACAACTCCAACGGTTAGCAACTTAGCTGCTAATTCCACTTATACGGTAACGGTAATAGATGCCAATACTTGTACGGCAACTGCCGAAGTACTCCTAGCAGCTCCTGCAATTATGGAAATCAATTTAACAACTGAAGATGTGCTATGTGCAGGCGATGCAACAGGTAGTTTAATTACATCAATTAACAATGGTGCTGAACCTTATACTTATGAATGGAGTGGCGGTTTACCTGCCGTAGCAACACATCTTGAAACAGTAACTACGGGCACTTACACCCTAACAGTAACCGATACAAATGCTTGTACAGCAACCACAACAGCAACGATATTTGAACCAGAAACAATGATACTTTCTATTTCATCAACTAACGAAATTTGTAGCAACTCAGCGGATGGTACAGCCGTAGTAACTGCTTCGGGTGGTACGCCAACGTATATTTATAATTGGAGTACGGGTGTTACAAGCAATAGTGTAAACGGATTAACAGGCGGCACTTACACCGTAACGGTTACCGATAATAATAGCTGTACGGCAACCGCAACAACAAGCATAACAACACCCGCAGAAATTACAGCAAACATTAGCCCAACCGATGCTATTTGTTTTGAAGAAGCTAGTGGGTCTTTGGAGCTAACAGTTAATGGCGGTACTGTTCCTTATAATTATAATTGGAATAATCTACCTCCACAAGAAGACCACAATGGAACGGTTGCCGCAGGTGCTTACCAAGTAACCATAACAGATGCCAACGCTTGTACAACAACTGCCGAAGCAATAGTTAGTGAGCCACTACAAATGCAAACAAATATTATTGCTACAGACATCAGCTGTTTTGGAGATAACAACGGAACAGTAGGTTTGTCGATTACCAATGGTGTAGCTCCTTACTCTTTCGATTGGGCCAATGGACTGTCTAACCAAGATAACCACACCAATTTGCCCACAGGCGATTATGTGGTAACCATTACCGATGCAAATGGATGTACGGCAATTGCTGGTGCTAGTATTACCGAACCTAACGAGATAACCGCCAGTTTAACCACACAAGATGTCGCCTGCAATGGAGCAACAACCGGTAGCTTAATTACCAATGTAAATAATGCTATCGAACCAATTACCTATAGCTGGAGCAATGGGCTTATCCCTGTTGAGGCGCACCTCGAAACCGTTGCCGCTGGAACGTATAATGTAACCGTAACCGATGCAAATGGTTGCAGTGCAGAAGCCGCCGCAACAATAGTAGAACCTACTGCCATCCTAGTAACATCAAGTGTAACGGAAGCTTCGTGTGGGCAGAATGATGGGAGTGCAAGTATAGATGCGGCTGGTGGCGAAGTACCCCTGAACTATGCTTGGAGTCATGATGCAACTATTAGTTCTAACGATCCAGGACCTTTATCTGCTGGCAATTATGTAGTAACCGTTACGGATAATAATGGCTGTTTAATAGCCCACACCTTCTCTATAAGCGATTTGGATGGCCCTATGCTGAATTTACTCAACAGCAATGATGCTACTTGCGAAGCAGCCAATGGAAGCATTAGTGTAAATGCTAGTGGAGGAGCAGGTAACTTAACCATTACATGGAGTCACGACCCTAGCTTAACAACTGGCGATGCGACTTCCCTAACTGCTGGTAATTATACCATTACGGTAGCAGACGAAAACAATTGTGAAGCATTACTGGATATAACAATTAATGATACTGGCTTACCCAATATAGTGGAGGTAGCGAACACGCCTGCTAGTTGTGGCAACGACAATGGTAGTTTAAGTGTTTTAGCGACAGGTATTTCCTCAGATGTATTTATGTATGCATGGAGCCACGATGCTAGCACAACAGGAACAGATGCCACGGGTTTACCTGCTGGTGATTATACGGTTACTGTTACCAACGAAATAGGCTGTACGGCAATGGTTGATATGGTAGTAATAGGTTTTGTTGGTATTAGCGTAACGGAGGATATTATAGACGCAGCAAGTTGTGGCGAATCGAATGGTAGTACTAGTGTGGTAATTACAGATGGCACCGAACCTGTTACCTACGAATGGAGTCACGATACTACTGTAACTGGAAATGCTGCTACCAATTTAGCCGCTGGCGAATACACCGTAATCGTAACCGATGCAAACAATTGTACAAGCGAAGTAATCCTAACCGTTAATAATGAAAATGGACCTACCGCAACTGTCACCGCCACCGCAACGGCTTGTGCTACAACCAATGGAACTGCTAGTGCTGTAGCCAATGGAGGAACTGCCCCTTACACTTATTTATGGAACGATGCCAATGCACAAACTACCGCCAATGCAACCGATTTAGCCCCTGGCGATTATACCGTTACCATAACCGATGCGAACAATTGTATTATTACCACAACCGTAACTGTACCAGGATTTATGCCACCACCAATTGTTACTTGTGGCGAAGTAACCGAAACCAGTGTTGAATTTATATGGACACCCGTTCTTGGCGCAGAGGCGTATGAGGTAAGCATTAACGGAAACATCCAAACGCTTGCCCCTGATGATTTAAGTATCGTACAAACAGGGGAAGAAGGGGAAACAATTACGATTAGTGTAGTAGCAGTAGGTGCAATTGTTTGTGGATTTAGTGAAGCGGTTGATTGGCAATGTACCGTATTAACAACCGAATGTCCACCTCAACCTGCCAACATGCTTAATTTAGCCGAGGTATATTGTTTAGCAGATGGAATAGTGCCATTAACAGCTAATCCTACAGGCGGTTTGTTCACCATTAATGGTTTGCCTGCTACTAATTTAGACCCAAACAGCTTAGGAGTTGGTACACACCATATTAGCTACAGCTATTTAGATGACGAGGACTGTTTATTTACTGCAAATACCGTCGTGAGTATTTCTAATGCTACGGTTGTAGCGAGTCCTACAAATGTGATTGTTAATAGTGGAGAAACAATTGCCCTAACTGCGTTTGGGACTTCTGGTTTAGCAGGCCAATTAACTTACACTTGGTCGCCAGCCGAGGGATTGAGTTGTACAGATTGTCCAAATCCAATAGCGAGTCCTAGTGCTAATACTACTTATACTGTAAGCGTTGTAGAGGAGTTTACTTGTACCGCAAGTGCTAGTGTAACGATTGGCGTGACTATCGAAAACACGTTTGTGGTACCCAATGCCTTTTCTCCAAATGGCGATGGGGTTAATGATTTATTTCGAGTAAGTGGTAACAATATTGAAGGAGTAGAGATGCACATTTACAATCGTTGGGGACAAGCAATTTACAGCAGCAAAAATGCCGCTATTACAGACGGATGGGATGGCAGTTTTAACAATGCACCAATGAAAATAGGCGTTTATGTATTTTACGCTTATATCCATTTTAAAGACAATCCAAATACGGAGGAGGAAGATGGGGAGGTTGAGTTTTTTAGGGGGAATGTGACGTTGATTAGGTAGGGGCTTCTAACAGATGAACATATTAACCCACCGCCCACTCAACCACTTTCTCAACATGTATCCCCGTAGTATCAAACACCGGCACCTCCACATCTGCTTGCGATATTAGCAATGGAATTTCCGTACAGCCTAATACAATCCCTTCCGCACCATTATTTTGCAAACGTTTGATGATGGCTTTATAAGTCGCTCTCGATTCAGGGTTTATTTTACCCAGCACCAATTCTTCATAAATAATTCGGTGTACTGCTGTTCTATCGACTTCATTGGGAATGATGGTTTCTATTTGGTAGTTGTTGCTTAAAACTTGTTTATAGAAATCTTTTTCCATGGTGAATTTGGTACCTAGTAAGCCAATCTTTTTTAGTTGTTTTACTTTAATTGCCTCACCCGTAGCATCCGCAATGTGAAGAAATGGAATAGGAACGGCTGCGCTGATGGCTTCACTGCATAAGTGCATGGTGTTGGTACATAATACAATTATTTCTGCTCCTCCTTTGTGTAAGTTGATGGCAGCATCAGCCATTAAACTATCTAATGTTTTCCAATCTCCTTTGTGTTGAAGGGCTTCTATTGCTGCAAAATTTACAGAATACAGCAAGCATTTACAAGAAGAAAAACCACCCAAAAGGGCTTTTACTTTTTCGTTTGCTAGTCGGTAATATTCTAAGGAAGATTCCCAACTCATACCGCCAATGAATCCAATTGTTTTCATGTTTGTTTGATTTTTTTCTCTTCTCGAAAAAATTATTCATTTCAATTTTTTTGAAATGGAAAATTTAAAAATAGTACCTCCCGTTGGATTTTTTTCCATCCAGATATCTCCATTGTGGAGATTAGCAACTCTCTTACAAATAGAAAGACCAATGCCTGAACCTTCGAAGCTTTCATCAACGAATCTTTTGAATGGTTCAAAAATTTTAGTTGCATAGGCAGGTGCTACTCCAATTCCATTATCTGCAATAGTAAATATCCAGCTATCTGATTTTTCTGTGTAATTGCATTCAATAATTGGGGGGGAGGAAGTGTTAAATTTAATACCATTATTTATCAAATTATAAAATACCAACCCAATTAAATGGGAATAACATTTTATCTTTACATCGGGTAAATTTACCTGTATTATTGCAGCCTTAGATTCTGTTATTTGTTTTAAATCAGTTAGTTTATTAGCAACAATTTTATTTATATCTACCGATTCTGCTATCAACTCTTTGGAGCCGGTTCTAGCATAAGTTAACACGTCCTTCACTAAAGACTCCATTCTGTTTGCTGAATTGAAGATGAAATCAAGAAATTCCTTGGAGGTGTCATCTAATTTTTTGCTTTCTCTTTGCTTTAGTAACTTAGCAAAGTTTTTCATGGTTCGTATAGGTTGTTGTAAATCATGGGAGGCTGCGTAAGTAAACTTCTCTAAATCAATATTCGCCAATTCTAATTCTCTATTGGCTTGTTCTAGTTGAAAGCTGTATTCAACCAGTGTTTTGTTATGGTCATCTATCTGAATTTGCATCTGCTTGTAAACGGTAATATCATTGTACCATCCTAGCGTTCCAATAATTTCTTGTGTGTCATTATACAATGGTAGTTTCGAGGTGGATAACCATCTGGTTTCTCCACTTTTTAAAGTTAAAGGCTCTTCAAAGTTTAGTTGAGGTTGACCAGATGCCATTACCTCTGCATCAATTTTTCTGAAAAAATCGGCACTTTCCCGATTCCATAAATCATAATCTGTTTTACCTATTACTTGTTCTTTATTTTTCAAACCTGCCGTATGAGCAAAATTATCATTACAACCAAGAAAAACAGAGTTTCGATCTTTCCACCAAACAAATTGTGGAATATTATTAATAAACTGATTTAGAATTTGTTTTTCCATCTGATACGGTTAAGGAGCTTTTGTTTCAAAAAAGCATTATTTATTTTTACTATGTATTACAGTATGAACTTGCACTATATGCGTGGTAATTTTATAAATACGCATTTATTTATTTTTTATAACAAAAAAATAAGCAATCTAGGCCTAAATTTAACATAAAACTTCGAGATAGTCAATTTTTTTTTTTGTAATGGTGGAGTTTATTTTGTTGGTGCTTGCTATAGGATACAAGCCCATAGGCTTGAATACCAAACGGCTCAAGCCTATGGGCTTTAACGTAACAGGGGCAAGTCTCTTGGTTTGTATTTTATTTGTAGGTAATTAGCACACAGCTCGACATTTTGCAATGCCATAGGCATGAACGACCTTGTAGCATCGGAATTTATTCCGATGTGATAGGTTTTTTGTAGGAAAAAGTGCCGTAGGTACGATCCTCATATACGTA
>JAHDBT010000707.1 GCA_020630215.1 Bacteroidota bacterium | reverse complement strand
CATTTGGCACTAATTTGGATAACAAAAAGCAAGCACAAGAATAAATTGACAAACAGAAGTTTCAGAGATTTGTAAAAGAATGCACTATAACACGAGTATCCGTTTTTTATATTGCCGTCTATATTAATGTTACTTGTAATAAAATGCATAAAGGCTTACCTTCGTGTTTGTTGTTGATTAGTAGAACGTAGTAAAGTATAAGGTAGCAAGAACTTTAAATGGGTGTAAGGTTTCTTGTTAATTATACCAAGTGCATGCTACTAAATTTTCTCTTTAAGAATGATACAAAAAATGAAAAAAGAATTAAGACTATTTACATTCTTTTTGCTATGCTTTTTACCTTCCTTTGCTATACTGTGGGCGCAGGCCACACAAGTGTCGGGAAACGTATATGATGCGATTACCAGAGAAGCATTGCCATTTACCAATATCATTTTTTCCAACACTAATATCGGCACCATGTCGAAAATGGATGGCAGTTTTTTGCTCGAAACATCAGATACTAGTTATACCGCTATTACCATTTCCTTTGTAGGCTACGAAGCGCAAACAATTGGTATTAAATCTAACACCAAACAAAACCTAACAGTTAATCTAGTCCCCGAAAGTCAAAACCTTAAAGAAATTATTATAGCAGGTAGAAAAACCGCCAAAAGAAACAAAACCGCCAATGATTTATACCGACGTGTGGTAGCTGCAAAAGAACAACATCACCCTAAAAAATTAGCGACCTACAGCTTTGAAGAATACAGTAAAACAGAATTTGACCTCTATAATTTTAACGAGCAATTTACTAAATTGTCCATCTTAAAACCCTTCGACTTTGTTTTTGAATATGCCGACACCACCGAAGACGGACGGGTGTATTTGCCTTCCCTACTGATCGAAAAAATATCGGATTATTACTATACTAACCGCCCTAAACGAAAAAAAGAATATATAAAAGGCATTCAAATTTCGGGCATCAACAATAAAAACATTGCCGAATTAAGCGACCCCAATAACAACAAAATAAATATTTACGACAATGTAATCAATATCAGCGGCAAAGGTTTTACCAGCCCATTTGCCAAAAGAGCATTGTCCAGTTATAAATATTTTTTAAGTGATAGTACGTTTATTGACGGCGATTGGTGTTATAAATTATCCTTTGCTGGCCATAGAAAACAAGACCTCGTATTTACGGGCTTTGCTTGGATACACGACGAAACGGCCGCTATTAAATCGGTAGAATTAAATTTGCTAAAACAAGCCAATGTTAACTACGTAAACGACTTTACGATACGCCAATCTTTTCAGCAGTACAATAAAGGGAAATGGTTAAAAAATGCCGAGCAAATTATAGTCGAATTGAGCCTAGCAAAACGGAAAAATGTTTTTTGTGTACGGATTGTGCAACATGCTAATCGGACAAATGTAAAAATAAATGAGCCTTTAACCGATAATTGTTTTGAAGGAGACGAGGTTTTTACCCCACAAGAAGCCTACAACCGCCCGCCCGAATATTGGGATACGCACCGCCACGAAAAATTGAACGATTCGGAAGTGGAAATTTACACAATGGTAGACTCAGTAATGCGCTCGCCTGCCTACAAACGCTACGAATGGACAGGACATTTACTAGGAACGGCCTATATTCGCTTAGGGCATTTTGAACTAGGCCGACTGGCTAATTTTTACAGCTGGAATGTGATAGAAGGACATCGGTTTAGACTAGGAGGGAAGACGAATTTGCGTTTTAGTAATAAACACTTTTTTGATGGTTATGCTGCTTACGGCACCCGAGACAAACGGTGGAAATATCAATTTGGATTTAGGAAACATTTAAATCGTTATAACAATCATTGGCATTTATTAGGAGCTTATTATCGCTACGATTTAGCGCAAGTAGACCAAGCAAATCCGCTGATTACCCACGATAAAATTACCACCTTATTTCGTTTCAATCTCTTAGATAAATTATTATTAGAAAGGCGGCTGCATTTGTTTTACGAACGAGAATGGGTGAATGGTTTTTGGAATCGTTTATCGCTTACTCGCAATACCATTTACCCGCAACCAGGTCATTACGAACTATTGCAGCCCGAAGCAGATGTGTTATATTATGTAGATAATTTGAAAACTTTTGAACTAGGATTGCTAACTCATTGGGGCTACCAACAACAATATTTTGAGGATGGTTTTTACCGCTATCCACTCACCCAAAAATTCCCAATTGTAGATGTAGAGTACAGGTTAGGACTAAAAAATGTTTTTCAAAGCGATTATGAATACCACAGCCTAGAATTTAAAATTAAACAACGTATTGTCAATCGTTTAGGCTATAGTACCTACGCAGCAACTGTCGGAAAAATATGGGGCTTAGTACCCTACCCATTTTTAGAAATGCACGATGGAAACGAAGCAATTGGGGCGAGAGCAACTGCCTTTAACCTAATGAAGGAGTTTGAATTTGTAAGCGACCAATATACCTCTGTAGCACTAGAACATCATTTTGATGGATTAATTTTAAATGCGGTACCCCTAGTTAATAAGTTAAAGTTGAGAACCTTGTTAACAGGCAAATTGTTATATGGAACGCTTAGTGAACAAAACAAAAAAGTAATTTTACTGCCCCAGGATATGAGCGCCCTCAACGATTATTATGCAGAAGTAGGTTTTGGTATCGAAAATATAGCCTCCCTTCTTAGAGCCGATTTTTTGTGGCGACTTACCCAACTGGATAAGCCAGATGTAGCAAAGTGGGGAGTGCGAATAGGAGTGAGTCCTAAGTTTTAGATAGCTTGGTTTTTGGTTTTTGGTTTTTTCCTACTGCTGTTATAGAATTTTGGTGATGGATTATTGATTGAAAATTGGGATTTGATAAATTGGTCATTAAAAAAAACACATC
>JAHDBT010000087.1 GCA_020630215.1 Bacteroidota bacterium | reverse complement strand
AAATAGAATAAATTAAATTGGTGGAGGTTATTTTTTCTCATTCACTAAGTGGTTTGTCAAGTTAATAGTGTCGAGTTGTTTTTGAGTGAGTTTTGTTTCCTAGTAAGGCGCAAAACGCAGGCGTAGCCTAAGCTACGACGAGTATTTGCAACGCCGCTAGGGAGCAAAAGTCGCCAAAACAACCGACATGATTAACTTGACAGACCACTAAGGCTTGGGATGTTGTTTATTCAAAATGAGTTTTTGTGTATAAACATCGCCAGCACTAGTTATCATTTTAACCAAATAAATACCACTAGGTAAGTGTCCTCCATTAAAAGGTACTTTTCGCTGTTCCTTAGCATTAACGGTTTCGTTAAATAAATTACGAACCAATTGACCGTCTATACTATAAACATCAATCATTACCTTACCAGTTTGAGGCATCGTAAATTCAATATTAGTTACCTCACTAAATGGGTTTGGATACATTTGTAAGGTAGCTTCCATTGTTTTACCTCTACCTCTGCGTTGCGGCTCTACCCAATACCAACCTATTGTTGCATCCAAATCTGGATTGTTAATATCGCAGTAAACATAAGCCGTATACCAGCCACTAGCTAGATTGTTAATAGTAGGATTGCCAGTTGTATTGCCACTTTCTACCAAAGTGCCATCTTGGAAATAAATCTCATAATCATAAGGTCCACATCCTAATCCTCCGCCGGTAATTGCTAGGCTAAAGCTGCCATTGTCGCCACCTGTATCAGGTGTTGTACTATAGCTATCAATATCAAGTATTTCGTTCATTACGCCTTGGTTAAGATCGTTATTACTAAAATTGAGCACTTCCGTTGGATCGCCACAAGGATTATCGTCGCTAATGTTTACTATCCATTCTGAGTAATCGTCGTAAATAATAGTAATTTCTGCACCTTCTGTATCAGCAATATTGTCGTCGTTGCTATCAACCATTTGGTAAATAACAGATGTTCGTACATAACCCATTTTTTCCCATTCAATAATATAAGTAGGAAAACCTCCCCAAACCGTTATGATTACCGTATTATAATAGTAAGTATTAATACCTCCATTATCTCCTTCAAACGATTGTAAATCATAACCCAATAAAGGGGCACCCAGCGTTCCGTCCGATTCAATGGTTACGGTATTTGCACAGTCGCAGCCATTAGCATCGGTAGTTGTTACCTCATAAGTGCCAGCACCTAATCCTGTAAGGGTATTGGTAGTAGCGCCCGTACTCCAAGCAAAACTGTATGGAGCTACACCACCAGTAGGAAACGCCTCTGCGCTACCATTCGCATCTCCTTCACAACTTTCGTTTGTTGCTAGTACATCCCCACAATTTAATTGTGTAGGCTGACTGATAGGAATAGATGCAATAGCTGGACAGCCTCCGTAACCCATATCGTTTACAGTTACGCTATACATACCAACAGGTAAATTGCTAACCGTAGCCGTAGTAGCACCTGTACTCCATAAGTAATTATAATTACCACTACCATTAATCATATCAGCGGTAATACTTCCTGTAGCTGCGCCATTACAATCTATGCTATAATTATTGTAGTCGCTTTTAGTTAACTCAATTACTGGATTAGGATACACAACATAATCGCCCGAATTACTTTTGCAACCACTAGTAACCGTATAAATAAGATTAAGTGGGGTAGCAGCAGCATTAAAATGTTGGTCTTCTATAATGGCTGTACCAACGGCGCTGGTTATTCCAGAGCCATTACTAAGCGTTGTGCCACCATCTTTCGCTACCCAATTAAAAGCAACGCCTGGCGATGGTAAGCCTGCCTCCTCTATTAGCACATCCAAGCGAATTAACTCTCCCGAGCATACCGCATTATCTGGTATCGGATCAAGAATAATTTCTGTAACACAAGTTTGATAGCCAAAGTTTTGTGCAAGGCTTATAGCCGAATTGATGGCTAGTTGCACTTGCGATTTATGGTCTAAAGCTCCTACCGCATCGTAGGTTTGTATGCCAGGTGCATCAAGTACTTCTACCTCAAATTGGCCCATTGGTAAACCTGTAAATAAATACTGCCCTAAAAGGTCTGTAGTAGTGTTATAAACCACATCATCAGGAGTGCCTAGTACATTGTCTAATCCATACCAAGTAAGTTTAATGTTTAAGCCAACTATGCCAGGTTCTATGCCACTATTATAAGTTGCATCACTATCTACATCGTCCCATACTAAGTTGCCAATTTCGCCATCGCAAACTACGGTTACACTAGTCGTATTAGAGGTGCAACCTAGTGCCATATCAGTAACCTGAATAGAGCTGTAAGTACCACTTGATACACCGCTAACAACTAAATTGCCCAAAGCATCACTTGCATAAGCACCATCAGGAGGTGTGCTCGCAAAGCCAGTAACTTCGTAATAAGTCTGTGGAGCTAATCCACTAAGGGTTACTTCGCCGCCGCTGCCATCTACTGCACAAGCTGCTGTTGCATTGGCAATAACTGGTGTCGATAAAATGGTTACATAAGTATAGGCAATGTCTAAACAATCCGAACCGTCTGATAAGGTTGTTCCTTCTACATCATCGCCAACGCCTAAGCTGCCACCTGCTAGATTTGTTAGGGTAACGCCACCTGTACTTAACCATGCGATGGCATATAGGCGATAAGTGCCTGCCGATAAAGTACTCCAACTAAAATTAGGAGTCGTACTAGGACCATACAGAATCGTACTACCTGTTGTGCCTCCAGGATCATCATTGCTTAATACATAAGCATAATCGTAGTACCCTAGTTGCGAAGGAGGAGGAGGAGGACCATAAGGACCATTAAACTGTGGATCGAAAACACCATCGGTATCGTCGCCATCCCAGAAATTACCTACATAAGGTAAACTAAATACACTAGTAGGATTGCTGCCTTCACAAAATGCGACTGCTGGCATATCGCCAACATTAACCGTACAACAAATTTCTGTCGCTACAATGGCTGAACTAGCAATGGCAGAATTACTACATCCTGTTCCTTCATCAGTAAGAGATACTACGCTGTAAGTACCCAAAATAGTATTGTTAATCGAATAAGTACTATTGGCAATGCTATTAACCGTAGTATTAGAGGTACCATCACTGTAAGTCATGGTCCAAGGACCTGTTCCTGTAAAATCAAAAGCTACACCTGGTAAGGCATCCGTTTCGCAAACTGTACCGCCACCGCTAACAGTAGCTGTAGGTAATTCGTACTCAACTACAGTAATGGTATTGCTACTAGCAGTATTACCACATCCATTTCCATCACTTAGGGTGTTTACCGAATAGCTGCCCGCAGTTGCATTGCTAATAATGTAGGGACTAGCCGTGGTTGTAACAGTATTACTCGTACTGCCATCTGTATAGGTAAATGTCCACGGAGAAGCACCTGTACATGTGACTAATACATCTGGTAAATCACTACCACAAGCAACACCACCGCCACTAAGAATAGTAGTAGGTATTTCTTTTATATTAACAACGGTAGTACCTGTACAGCCAGTACCTGGTTCGGTATACGTAATGTTTACATTGCCACTAGCAGTAGCAGCACAATTAAACACGCCACTTGCATCAATGCTACCCGCGCTAGTAGGCGTAATAGACCAAGTGCCACCCGTTAAGCCATTGTGGGTAAAAGGATTGGTAGATGCACCTTGGCATACCGAAGGATCGCCACTTACAGTAATAGGGGGGCAGGTGCAATTTTCGGTAACTACAGTTGCCGAACTGGTACTAGCAGTATTGCCACATCCTGCTGCTAAGTCAATAATCGAAACTACGCTATAAGTACCTGCACTAGCATTGCTAATCGAATAATTGTTATTGGTAATATTGCTAATTGTAGTATTAGCTGTGCCATTGCTGTAAGTGAGGGTCCAAGGACCTGTACCTGTAAAACCGAAGTCTACACTTGGTAAAGGATCGCCGTTGCAAACGGTGCCGCCTCCGCTAACAGTAGCAGTAGGTAGTTCGTACTCAATTACCATAACGGTATTGGTACTTGTAGCACCTGCACATCCATTTCCATCACTTAGCGAACTTAACGAATAGCTACCCGCCATTGCATTGCTAATAATGTATGGGTTAGTTGTAGTCGTAACCGTATTACTTGTGCTACCATCTGTGTAGGTAAATGTCCATGGAGCAGTACCGGTACATGTTACTATTACGTCTGGTAAGTTGGTGTTGCCACAAGTAACACCGCCTCCACTAAGAACAGCAGTAGGTCGTTTAATAATGCTAATACTAGTAGTTCCTGTGCAGCCACCTGGTTCGGTATAAGTAACGTTTACAGTACCAGTAGCAGTAGCATCGCAGGTAAACACGCCATTTGTACTCATGTTGCCAGCACTAGTAGGCGTAATATTCCAGGAACCGCCCGTTACGCCATTATGGGTAAAAGGATTGGTAACTGCACCTTGACATACGGTAGGATCGCCACTTACGGTAATAGGAGAACAGCCACAATTGGCAGGAAGTAAAGTTGTTACTATATCCGTATAACAATCATTAGCATTAAATACTCTAATGGTGTAATTGGTTGCAATAGCTACATCTGCTAAATTACTAGCAATGATACCCGTTCCTGGTATGGCTGTACCACTAGCATAAGTTGTTAGGCCACCAGTATAAGTCGTTCCTACGGTGTAATCGTAAGTTTGTGTAGTAAAGCCAGATAGGATGATACTCGCATCATCATTAGGCGTTGAACTGCTACAAGTACTTGCAGTAGTAGATGCGCTAATCGTTGTTGGTCGAGCATTTACCGTAAGACATAAATAGTCGCTCAGAAAATCAACATTGTAGCAGCCATCGTTAATGCTTACTGGGTTGTCGCCAACTCCTAATGGCATTGCCGAAGGAGGACTGCCAAGCGAATAGTTTAATATGTGAATTTGATAGCTTTTGCCACCTACAACTGTAGCCGTAAAATCGCCAATCGTATTAAAACCATCAATTAAGCCAGTAGCTACATCTACTAAATAGTAAACCGTTGCTTGACCAGTGGCCGTATTATTACCTGTTGTATTAATGCTAACGGCATCGCCTTCACAAATGCTTAAGCTTTCCGAACAGCTATTGCCACAAGCAGCTACATCAGTAACCACACAGAGATATTCTGTTAAAAAGTTAGGGTCGTAGCAACCGTCGGTAATGCTTGTTGGGTCGCTTCCAATTCCTAGGGGCATTGCCGAAGGAGGATTGCTCATATCGTAATTCAAGATGTGAATTTGATAGCTATTGTTGATAGCAATATTAGCTGTAAAATCGCCAGTCATGTTGTAAGCATCAATCAATCCATCTGCGGTATTTACTAAATAGTAAACCGTTGCATATCCTGCGGAAGTATTTTGTCCAGTAGTAGCAATCGTAACAGGATTGCCAGGGCAAACCGTTAGGGTTTCTGAACAGTTACATTGGGCAGGTGTTTTAGCTGTAACACAAAGAAATTCGGTTAAAAAGTTGAGGTCGTAGCAGCCACCACTAATACTAGCTGGATTGCTGCCAACTGTTGGACGGGTAGGTGCATCTATAGTGCTGTAGTTCAAGATGTGAATTTTGTAGCTATTGCCTGCTACCACATCGTTAGTAAAATCGCCTGTTGTATTGATGGCATCAATTAAGTCATTGGCAGTATTTACTAAGTAGTACTCAGTAGTATGGTCAGTTGTATTATTACCAGTTGTATTTACTGTTACAGATTCGCCAGGGCAAACACTTAGCGTTTGTGTACAAGCAGCTGCTCGTACTGTAAAGCAAATATATTCTGTAGTAAAGTTGGTGTCAAAACATCCGCCGCTTAAATTTGCTGGGTTATCGCCTGCTGTTAAAGCACTTGGCGGATTGCTTGGATCGTAATTAAGGGTATGTACTTGATAAGTAGCATCAACGTTTAGGCTGTTGGTTAAAAAATTACCAGTTGGACTAGTGCTAACTACTAAGCCTGTTGCCTGATCTACTAAAACGTAATTGGTAACATGAGCAGTATTGTTTCCTGTTGTGAGGATGTTAACTGCATTGCCCTGTATAATATCTTGTGAAGCAAGACATTGTGCTTGACTACTTTCGATTGGCATAAATGCTAATATAGAAAGTAGTAACAACAGCCATACGGCTATCGTGTTGTTTGTTTTCCACTTCATAATTTATACCTATTTTAGATTAAGAAATAAGACTTGTTTATCTAAACTTGCTGTTTTTTTTGGTAGCAAGTAGCAAGTAGCAGGTATTAGGATGGTTCCGCTACGCTTCACCGTTGTGTAATAGCCAACTACTTTGAGTATTGCAGATAAACTTGTCAGAAATAAAATATTATTGTTAATATGTTTTGAGTAATCTAAAACAGGTATTAATCACCAAATGTAGAAGTACCATTATCAGATGCACAAGCATTACAAGAACCAGTACCACTAGGAATTTGATCACAAGTATCATCTAAGTCGTAACTTGGGTCGCTTGGAGGAGCATCAGGGTAGTATCCATCCGCATCACCATCTGTACATCCATTTGCATCAACCGTTGCACCAGCAGCAGAGAAAGGACAAGCATCGCTAATATCAGGCACATTATCATTATCTGCATCTCCAGGAACACAAGTGCCAGTACCATTAGGAATTTGGTTACAAGTATCATCTGTATCGTAGAATGGACTGCTAGAAGGAATATCAGGATAATAACCATCTGCATCGTCATCAGTACATCCACTTGCATTTACGTTAGCACCAGCAGCCGAGTTTGGACAAACATCGCTTGTATCTGGCACATTGTCGTTATCTGTATCGCCACCTCCAGTACAAGAACCAGTGCCATTAGGAATTTGGTTACAAGTATCATCTGAGTCGTAACTTGAACTGCCTGTAGGAGCATCAGGATAGTAACCATCTGCATCGCCATCGGTACATCCATTGGCATCAACTGTTGCACCAACTAAGGTATTAGGGCAGTTATCGGTAGAGCTAGGTACACCGTCACTATCTTCATCGCATAAAGTACCTGCACTTACTACAATATAACCATTAGCGAAAGTACTAAGTATACCAAAAGTAGCAGTATGACTTGTATTGGCTGCTGTAAAGGTATAAGTAGCTATTTGCCAGCCATCGCTAAGTCCACCACTGCTAGTGTAGGTCGTCTCAGTCAATCCATCTACTGATATAGATAAAGTACCTCCAGCTATGTCAGCATCTACGGATGCTTGTTGCCACTCTACAGATATGCTGTAGGTTTGTCCTACGGTTAAACCCGTTAAACTTGTTGATAAACCTCCTGCAATACCTGGAGCACCACTGCCAGAGGTGCAACCAGCATTGACAGGATCAACTAGTAGTGCCATATTGCCTCCTAAAGAAGGAGTGCCGTCAACATTTGATATGGTAGAAGTAGTAGACCCTGGGAAGAGACCATTACCCGCAATAATACTTGGTGGGAAAGCACAACCTGCATCTGTATACCCCGTAGGAATCGCATTGACTTGTGGTGCATCGGTTATACCAGGTAAGGTTAAACAAGTAGCAACAGTTGCACAAACACCAGTACCATTAGGAATTTGGTTACAAGTATCATCCGTATCGTAGAATGGACTGCTAGAAGGAATATCAGGATAATAACCATCTGCATCGTCATCGGTACATCCTTGAGCATTTACATTAGCACCAGCAGCCGAGTTTGGACAAACATCGCTTGTATCTGGCACGTTATCGCCATCCGAATCACCACCACCTGTTGAACAGGATTGTGTTCCTACAGGAATTTGGTTACAGGTATCGTCAGGGTCGTAGTTAAGAGCAGTTGAAGGAACATCTGGGTAGAAGCCATCCGCATCGTTATCAGTACATCCACTCGAATTTACCGAAGCACCAGCAAGGGAGTTTGGACAAAGATCACTACCATCAGGTACATTGTCATTATCTGAATCGCCTGTTGAACAAGATTGTGTGCCATTAGGAATTTGGTTACAAGTATCATCAGGGTCGTAGTTGACAGCAGTTGAAGGAACATCTGGATAGAAACCATCTGAATCGTTATCTGTACATCCGCTGCTATTTACAATAGCACCCGAAACAGTATTAGGACAAGCATCACTACTGTCAGGAACGTTATCATTATCCGAGTCAGCTGGCAAACAAATATTTGTTCCATTGGGAATTTGGTTACAGGTGTCATCTGGGTCATATTGAGGATCGCTAAAAGGTACATCTGGATAATAACCATCATAGTCACCATCCGTACAGCCATTCGAGTTTACATAAGCACCAGAAGCAGAGAACGGGCAGGAGTCATTAGGGTCATATACGCCATCCCCATCACTATCAGGACAAGAACCCGTGCCACCAGGAATCTCGTTACATAAGTCATCTGGGTCGTAAGATGGGTTATCATTAGGAAGACCAGGGTAGTAACCATCACCATCATTATCATAACAACCATTAGCGGTAGGATTATACTCATAACCGAAAGGACATTGGTCCACATTATCAGGTACACCATCATAATCAGAATCACAAACAGAGGCAGAGCTAGGCACTTGGCTACAAGAATCATCTGGGTCATAAATTGTACTGGTAGGGATAGCATCTGAATAATAACCGTCATAGTCGCTATCTGTACATCCTTGGCTATTTACGAAGGAGCTAGAGCTAGAGTTTGGACAATAATCACAATCATCTGGTACGCCATCACCATCAGTATCGCCAGAGTTGCTAGGACAAAAACCAGCCCCTATAGGAATTTGGTTACAGGTATCATCAGGGTCATATTGAGGGTCGCCGAAAGCTACATCTGAATAATATCCATCAGCATCATTATCGACAGTTTGTGCATTCGCACTTTGCACATTCATTAAAAAAGCCAAGCATAAACAGTTCATTAGCAAAAGCAGTGTTTTAAATAAACTTTTCATAAAATTTGAATTTTGAGAAATGAATAAATAGGTTAAACACTATTACTATTGTCGTATACATGGGTTAAAAAAATGACAGCGAAGTTTGGTTAGAACAATAGCAATAATAATAGTGCAAAATCAAGCACATTTAAGTGCCTTGTTTACCCTTTAGTGAAATGGCAAGGAATGATCTATGCAGAAAAGTGAAAAAAAAATTGTTATGACTTTAAGATGACATGTCTTGTGCTAGGTTTTGGGTGTTTTAGAGGGAGATTTTGAGCAATTTTTTGGAACGGAGATGGAGCGGATAATATGGAGAAATACTTTGTAATGCATTGATTATCAATGATTCTAGCTAAAAGGAACAATTCTGGTTTAGGAAAAATGTTTTGCTATTTATTTTTTTTCGTTTTCATCAAAAAAAAATACTAAGTCTTAATGTGATTTTGCATAATTATTTTGAGGATAGCTTATAAGTAGGCTATTTAATGTTGAGGGAATGATTGTCAGCAAGAAAAAAATTAAAATCGACCTATTTATCGAAGTAGCTGAGACTTTTTGTTGCAAGCCAGGAGGCTTGAATACCGTTTGGCTCAAGCGAGACGCTTGACCCTGCGTTCATTTTTTAACAAAAAATGAACGTCCGAGAGTCTGTGAAAAAACTCCTTGTTTTCAATTAGTTGCAAAATTTTTAAATGCTTAATATTCAGTAAGTCATGCGAATTGAAAATAAATAAAGTGCAATGTATTGAGCTAGGCTTTGTTTTTTCACAAACTGCCGTTCCAGCCTCCTGGCTGGAATGTAATGGGCTTCAAGCCTCTTGGCTTGTGTTCAATTTGAACTACTTTTAGAGCTTAGATAAATAGGTGTGAAAAATCAACTACTTTGCGATTGTGCATATTTCGCACTCCTTAAATTAAAGGCAGGCATAGTACCTTCTAGTACTTCAATAATGCTGCGGTTTATTTGCGGATTTTCAATAGCTCCCGAAATTAAACTCACTTTATTACCATTGGCCTTATCAATTTTTGACTGAACAATTTGCTCGGCATCGCATACAACGGCTAGGTTAGGATTGTGGGTTACGATAATAATTTGTCGGCGTTTTTTGGCTTGTTGTATAAAAGGTACTAGGATTTGGTAAACGCTTTGGTTGTCTAAATTTTCTTCGGGTTGGTCGATGATTAAAGGGATGTCATCTTGGTCGAGGATGAGGTAAAAAATGAGTAATAAGGCTCCTCGTTCCCCAGGCGATAATTCAGAAATATCTTTGTTGCCTAGTTGGAGTTTGTAAGTGGGTTCGAGGTAATTTAAACTAAAAAGAAATTGGTAAAACTCATCGTAAAATTTTTGTTTAATTTGTTTTTCTATAATTCTATTTTTATTGTTTTGCCCTGTTCTTACATCGGTTTCTAGCATCGTAATAATACGGTCTAAAAAATAGGCAACTTGTTCGTAATTATTAAAATCAATATCTTGTAATAAGTTTTTTAATTGTTGGGTGCTGTTTTCAATGCCACAAAAACTGCCTGCTACATTGCGGTTTAAATAAGTAAAAAACTGCTCGGCAAATCCTTTTATTTGTAGCGATACCTCTAATTGTATTTGGTAGTTTTTATTTAAATCTTTGTAGCTATTAATAAATTGGGTAACGGGTTCGTATAGTTTTTTATAGACGGATAAAATTTGTGTTTTTTTAGTAAATAATTGCTTGATTTTTAATTGGCGTTCTTTTCTTTTTTTGGTAATTATTAGATCTAAGTCATTTTCTAAATACCTAATTTGTGTTTCGTAATATTGTAGGCTGCCTTCTTGTGTAGGTGTGCCTAATAATTCTTCGTATTTTTCTTCCCATTTTTTTAATAGACTGATATATTGCTGATAAGCTTGTGATGGACCGTCTAATTTTTTTTGTAAATTACCAATATTATTTTGAATAGTAATTAATTGATTAGGTAAACTTTCTGGACAAGTTGCTCCTAGTAATTTATTTAAATTAATTAATTGTTTTTCTAGTGCGGTTAGTTTTTCTTCTACCAATTTGGTTTGTATATTTACTTGCACTACTTTTGCTAAATTAATATGTAATTCTTGTAGGGAATGCTGGTATTTATCTTGCAATTTTTGGTGTTGTTTGTTAAAGTGTTGCATACTTTGTAGAAAATGCTGTAGTGTTACAATTTTTTGATTAACAGCTATTTTTGCATCTGTTTTTTCTTGTATTGAGTTTTGCAGAGTAAGCATTTTTTTTCTTTGTTCGCTAATTTGTTGGGCAATAACTTGCGAAGCATTAGTTGTTATATCGGTAGGTGCATGAATAGCCTTAGGTTTGTTTTTTAAATGTGTTTTTAGGGCAGCATCTTGGTTTTTTAATTGCTCCTTAATTAATTTAACATAGTTTGGATGCCGCTTTTTTTCTAGGGAAATAATTTCCTGATTAATAACTTGTAATTCGTTTTGTATTTGTCGAATTTCTTGATTGGTAATTTCATTTTTATACTGAATTAAATCGTCTAAATTACCTTTGCCCAACCTATTAGCTTCTGGCACATGCGAAAAAATAACTTGCTTTAATTCTTGCTCAAATTCTTCTTCTTTTTCATTGCATAATTTCTCCAAAAAATCTTGCGGAATATATTTTACCTTCTCAATAGCATAGTCCAACGGAATATCATTTAAATTGCAGGTGTCGCAATCGTTGCTGTGCCATTGTAATTTTGCTTCAAAATTTTTAGCCTTATTTTGTTTTTTAAAACGATTGTCTTTTAGGAAAGAAAAATAGCGGGCATTTTTAGTGTTTCCTAGCAGCCCAATAATATCGAGTAAGGCACTTTTACCATTTCCTTTATTACCAATAATAGCCACTAATTCTGGATTTAAATCAATACTCACATTATTAAACCAATCCTCTTGCAGGCTAGAATTGGCAACTTTTTGCAATTCAATTTTTTTAATGTATTTCGTTTTGTTTTCTTGTACTCTTCGCAATGCTTCGGGCATTAGGCCTATATACACGCGCGATTCGGGTTCGTGAATTACCTGTTTTAATCCTTCAAAAGTAGGATCGGCTTTTATCCAACAATAGCGTTCCATTGGCTGAGAACCTTTGTCCCTTAATTGCCCAAAAGGATAATCCATTTCGTGTGCATCACTGCCTTTAATACAGGGCTTTTTAGGAAACCACTTTTTAAAATCTGTTTCCTCATAACGAAAATGTTTCCAAGTAAAAAAATCAATTACCGACTGTGAGGAAGAACCAATTAAATCGGCATTATTTATTAGGCCTAATTTAAAATAACCATCGTGAATCGGATCAATATTATCTACCCCACCATACTCATTATAAGGCAGCCACACCAAAAAATGTTTACTTAATTGTGCCGATTTTTTAAGGCTTTCAATCACATCCAAATAATTAAAAGAAATCAAACCATAGTCGGCAGCATCCACATTTCCTAGGCGGTCACGGTCGCCGCCTTCATAAAAACATTCCAAAGACAATAGCCAAGTGCGGATGCGTTTGGTTAGGTGAGGAGCATTGTTAAAAATAATATGAAAATTAATACGTGTTCCCGATTTTGCAATTGGGCTGTGTTTGTGTGCTACTGTATTGTTCATCCTAAATTCCACTACGGGCAGCAACACCGTATTATCAATGCCGCCCATTTCCATCAGGCGGGCATAACCATCAATGGTGCAATAATCATTAATACCAACTACTGCCGCTTCACTTTTTGCCAAATTTTGCCTAAATTGTTCATAATCGGCATCATCGCCGCCAAAAGAAGCAGGAGAATGTACATGCATATCCCATTTACGCCATATTGATCCTTGATGTGTGTTCATGGTGGTATTGTTTTTAGTGGTCAGTTGTCAGACCATTCGCTTCACTTATTGTCAGCAGTCAGGTGGTTCGTTATTAGTTTATAGACTGATTTTTTAATCGTTGTTGCGTAGAGAAAATTCATGAATTTTCTCTACCTCCCCACATTTGCTTGTTTGCCTTGCTCGTTGTTAGTTTATTATGTTAGTGATTGTTGTACTGATGAAAAAACAAGGTTTAAAAGGATGATTAAAAACGACTCCTCAAAAATACTAATAAAAATAGCAAAAACCAAATAATTGCTAATTTTTTACGCAATCTACTTGTTTTTAATGCTTTTTTAATTTTTTCTTAAAGGATAGATAATGTTAGGATTACATAGGTTTTATAAAAATTATAAATGATGAATAATATATATAGGTGGCTACTTTTTTTCTTGGTGATAAGCAGTTTTTATAGTCCGTTAAATGCTCAAGAACTTGATCCTAGTAAACAGTACAATCAAGTATCGTTTGTAACAACGCACAATGCTTATAATTATGGGCAGGATGATGCTTTTTTGTTTCCCAATAATACGTTTCCTATTAGCCAGCAGTTGGTAGATGGGGTGCGTGGTTTTATGTTAGATGTGTATGTAAATGATACGAGTGGGCAAGTGGTGATGTATCACAGTTTTGAAGGATTGGGCAGCGAATTACTAGTAGATGTGCTAGGCGATATAAAGGTTTTTATGGACGAAAATCCTACGGAAATTATCACCCTCATTTTAGAAAGCTACGTAACCGCCGAGCAATTTGCTGCCGATATTGAAACCGCAGGATTATTACCTTACACGCATACACAAGTGCTAGGAGAGGCGTGGCCAACGATACAAGAAATGCGAGATAGTAACCAACGTTTAGTGGTTTTATCGGATACTGATGATGGTGGAGAGGAATATCCGTGGTATATGTATATGTGGGATTTTGCCGTAGAAACCCACTACAGCAATCATCGTAGAACCGACCTTACTTGTGATTACAATAGGGGAGATGCCGAAAACGATCTCTTCATCCTCAACGCTTTTATTACCAACTCACTAGCTGGTTTTGGATTGATTGATTCGGCAGCGGTGGTTAACGAGGAGGTTTTTTTAAGCAACTACTGCCTACAATGCGCCGAGGAAACAGGCAAACGCCCCAATTTTGTAACCATAGATTTTCATGAAGTAGGGGATGCCTTTGCGGTGGTGAATAGTTTGAATGATTTGCCTTTGTCGGTGTTGCCTGCTAGTAATGTTTTGGAAGCTGCGGTAAAAGTATATCCTAATCCTGTTGTTAGGGGTGGGTTGTTGGGAATTGACAATTTGCATAAGCATATCAATATTTTTGAGTTAACAAATAATTTGGGATGCAAAGTATATGTGGCTAATTTGCTTCCTAATACTGTGGAGTTAGCTGTGCCTAGTTATTTAGCGGCAGGCTGGTATATTTATGTTTTTAGGGGTGTTGATGGGAAGGTAATTGGTAGGGGGAAGGTTGTGGTGGAGTAGGGGGCTTTAAATACTTCAAATTTTTGTATGGTTTAGGTATTTGTTGTACATTTATCTTTTAGATTTTTTGGAGATATTGATTAAACTATTTTTATGGTAAAATCAAGGAACATGAGACAACTGTTTTGTCTTTAATAATAGAACTATTAAATGTTGATGTTAAGTATAGTTATCCTAAAAAAATGCTTAAACGTAGAAGAGAACTTTTTCAGAAAACTTTTATTGAAGAAGTCTTATCAACACATGCTATAACTAAAGAAGCGTATTTAGCAATACAAGAAGGGAAAGATGAACTATTTTTAGAATTAAGAGAAAAAGAGTTAATTAGATTAGAAAGAGAGTTTATGCAAGAAAAAGGTGTTATTCCTAATAATAGTTTAGCTCCACAAGAGCCAATAAATGACGCTGATTAATATGTTTTTTTATTACTAAATCAAATCCCCCAAACCAAAAAAAACTACCGAACAAACGGCGCAATAGGTGCCATCCTAGACGAATATGAAAAAGCACTACTCGAACTAATCGAAGTCATAAAACCCATCTCCCAAAAATGTGTCATTATTTCGTTTAAGAGAAGGTTAAAGTTTAATACCTAATCTGCTGCGCCCCAATAAGGCTAATGCTAGGGGTGTAAAAATTAAAATCGGTGGTAGAAACGGTGCGGTCGAGGTTGCAATCGCTGTCTACATATAAATTTATGAAGGAAATTTCTTGGGCGTAAATATTAAAATCATCAACGGTAACCACACCATTGCTTGTAAAATCGCCTGCATGTAAACCAAAAAGGTTTGGTGCTACTTCTTTCAGTTGATCGCTGCCTTGTACTTCGGCAGGACTTTTAGAAAAATCATAGATAATATTATTGGGTAACTCAATAGCAACACTGCTAATAACCGCTAAATGGTTTCGATGTTTTACCGAAATAAAATAAGGTGTTCCAGCCGATAAACTGCTAAAGTTTACGCCTGCTGTTCCATCGGTATCTACAATAGTGCCATCGCTTAAAAGTAAAGCGGCTTTGGTTTCTAAAACATTAAAAGAGTCGTTTTCCTCTCTGGCTTCTACCAGTACCCAATCTACGGTATTGCTAGGAAAAGCATTTTGGTTGGGCAAATATTCGCTGCCAGCATGAAACCATGGGGCAGTATTATAAGGTTGGTTTAGCGGCAGTAAACTTAAATTAAGCAAGTGTGTTGTCATTAAACTGGTCGTTGGGTCAAAAGGACCTTCTAGCAGTACTTGCAAATTGGCTTTTAAGGTTGGTGTATTGGCACATATCAAATTGCCATCATGCCAATTGCTTTGCCATAAGCCTCTTCCAAAGGTTGCTGCAACTATTTTGGCATTACAATAATCAATTTCTATTTCGTTAACAATAACATTGGGTAAATTGTCCATAAAAGGTTCCCAATCGTCCATGTTGTTATCTCGGTAAAAAACGCCTATATCCATCCCTAAATAAATGGCACTGTCGCTTTCCTTCTGAAAAGCCATTGTATTAGCACTAATTTTTGGAAGGCTACCCGAATAATTTTCCCAATTTTCGCCGCCATCTGTAGAGTTATAAACTTCTCCTTCGCTGGTGCAAATCCAGATATTGTCGGGGTCGGTATCGTGTACGACTACATCTTTAGGATAGCCCGTCATAAAACTAAGCGATTTGTCTGACCAAGAGATACCACCATCGGTACTTTTAAAAAACAAATCAAAATCAGTCGCATAAATTATTTGGTCGGGATTAGAAGGTGCAACAGCAATATTGTTGAGTTTATCGCTGCTTAATAAACCGCCCGAAAGATTGGTCCACGTTTGTCCTCTATCTGTTGTTTTCCAAATGCTTTGGTAGCCAACTAGCAAGGTTTTGGGGTCGTTAGGGTGCATTAAATAGGGCACTACCCACGAGTGATTTTCCCAAATGCCTACATTGTTAGGGCTAATAATACTCGAAAAAGTACCATCCGATTTCGATTTCCATACCGCACCGCCTTGTGTTGAGTAATACATGGTATCGGGTTCCTCAAAATCAATAATACAATCCATTGCATCGGCAGCTACTAGGTTGCCCCAATTGCCGTTTTTGTATAAAATTGCGCCATTATCTTGTGTGCCGCCTAGTATTACATTTTGTCCATCGCTGCTCAATCCAATTTTGTAAAACTGGGTAATTTGTAGGCCGTTACTTAGGTCGTTCCAAGTAGTACCTTCATCTTCCGATTTATAAAAACCACCATCGCAACCCACAAATAAAGTGCTAGGATTGTCGGGCATAAAAGCAATGTCATGCACATCTACATGCACATAACCAGGCGTATTTGGGCCATCAATAGTTTCCTCCCAATTACTGCCTTCATTATCCGAACGGAACATGCTTACGCCCGCCGCAAAAATTTTGTTGTTATCAATAGGCGAAACGGCCAAGGCCATATTATAGCTGCCTTGTCCAATAATAATATCTGGCGAATTAGCTATTTGAATAAAGTTGTCGCCATTATCAATCGACTTATAAAACCCTTTAAAAGTACCATCAATATAATTGCTCGATAGGAGGTATACTTCATTAGGCACAACAGGGCTTAAACCAATTTGCATACGTCCAATAAAACCACCAATTCCCCCCTCGGTTAAGGAAGGCCAGCTTTGCCCTTCATCGGTTGATTTGTAGAACTTACTAAACGTACCACCGCCACTATATTCGTAGCCTGTTGCATAAACAAGTGCGGGGTTATTGGTATCAAATTTAAGATCTCTAAATAAACCATGCTCAGAAACCAGTTCCCAATTATTGCCTCCATTTACACTTTTAAAGAGTCCCATATTAGTAGCAACCAGCAAGGTTGCTGGATCTTCTGGATGCATGGCAATTTTATAAATGAGGCTAAAATCGTAGGAGTTGCTAGGAATTAAATCGGTTAAAAACCAGTTGTTGCCACCATCGGTAGACTTTAGTAAGCCAATACTATAGGTATTTCCAGCATTGGCATCGCCAGTAGCAATGTACATAATATTGGGGTTAAGCGGATTTATTTGTATATCGGATACGCCTAATACGGGTAAAAAATCGGTGCTGCCTGTCCAGTTAGTGCCGCCATCTTCACTTTTCCATAAACCACCAGCAGGCGTTCCCAAAAAAATAATGCTTGTGTCATTGGGATGAAAAGCCATACAGTTTACTCGTCCCATACCACCAGGTTTAGGTCCACTTTGCGGAATACTAGCGGGTCCAATAAAACTCCAATCGCTGGTATTACTAGATCCTTGCGCTTTATTATTGGACTGTTGCCCCATATATTTGTGGTAGGTATTCCATTGTTTGGCGGGGTCAAGGTAGCCATTTTTATCTACTCGCCCTTCCATAAAATATTCCCAGCGTTTAAACTGTTTCCACCCTTTCGATTTTTCGTAATTTCTCCCTTCCCAATATTCGTAAAAGCCATCCTGCACTTCGTAAAAACTAGTGTTGGGATGATATACCTTTTCCAGCCATTCCTGCGCATTAACTTTTTGAGCAGCATTGGTTAATAAAAGTAGAGAAATAGACAGCAAGCATAGTAGTAACCTCATCCTAGATAATTAAGTAACTAAAGTTTTAGTACTAAACGGAAGTGATGAAATGAATTTATTTGTTTAAATAGTGTTGTGTTGGTAAAGGTATTTTAAAATAGAAGGATAGTGAACTAGAATGGGTAATTGGGAAAGGGGAATTGTAATAACAAATGAATGTTATTTGATGAATCAGAACTAATGCAAAAATAATACCATTTGTTGGTAATCTTGATGCTTTGTATAGTTCACATTCATCTAGCTATTTCTTTATTATAATTTGTAGTTATGCAGTTTTTTTTTAATAAAGAGAAGAAAAAGCTAATGAAAATTGATGATTTGGCCTTACTTAGT
>JAHDBT010000706.1 GCA_020630215.1 Bacteroidota bacterium | reverse complement strand
GTTTCTTTTTTTAAAAAATTCATATCTCTCCCTCTAACACATCCCGTAATCTCTGAATTTCGGCGAAACCTAGCCCTGTAATCTGTTTAATAAATGCATCATCAGATTTTGCTAATATCATTTTCTTGGCAATTTCTCTTCGTTCGTCTTCTCTTTCAAGTACAATTACTTTTCGCTTTGAAGCGTCTATTTTCGCCAACTCCATTTCTTCAGGAGTCACGTTTTCTATGTCTATTACTTCGGAGACTCTCTTCACACCTATATTAGATAAGTTAATATTGGGAGTTTTAGGATTATGTATACTTTCATAAATTAAGTCTAACCAATCTCTATAGTTTTCAGGTGTAGCTTCATCTTTGTAATTGGGATTTAAAAAGATGATTTCATGATTAAATACTTTTCGCTCTATTCCTTTCAAGTTTTTAGGATTTAGAGAGGAAATCAGCACTTCATCTTTGTAAATTTCATTTGTTTTTTGATGCATTTTATAGGGGGCAGTCATCACTACAATGGTATATACCGTTCTTTTTACGGAATAATCTTCTGAGGTTCTTTGTTGTTGCGTGATTGCTTGCAGATGGTAATGTAAAAATCTATCAAAATTATGGTCGTATTCTACTTTTTGAATTTCAATTATCACTCTTCTTTGGGTATCCTCAGCGAAAATATCATAACGAAAATTAATACTTCCTATTTTGGGTTCAAATCCTTTTTCTGTTTCTATTTTATCAGGTTCTACTTCAATTCCAACAATATCCTTTACAAAAGCCTTAAAGACAATTTTATCTGTAAATGCTTTTTTAAAGAAAACTTGGTTATCTAATCGTGCTAACATGGTTATTATTTTTTACAAATTTACTCAAAATAACCCTCAAAAACACATTTATTTTAAGTTAACGACATGTTATTCTCAAAAATCACATAATTAGTTGAGGATAACGCATTTATATAAACACCACATTCTTACCACAAACCCCAAAAAAACTAGCAATTCTCCCCAAAAACCCCTATTTTTATCAATAAAAGCCCTATCATTCCATAATCATAAAACCAGCATATCATGGAAAGTTACGCAACCGCATTAAATATTGGTATTCCCATTTTTGTATTACTCATTGCCATTGAGTTTTTGGTGAGCAAATGGCGCGGCGTTACCGTAGTCCGAGCCTTTGATATGGTGAGCAGCCTTAGTTCGGGCATGACGAACATTATACGAGATGTGATAGGGCTAACAGTAGTTATTGTAAGTTACGCTTTTATGGTAGAACATTTAGCTTTGTTCCATATAGAATCAACTCTACTAGTATATGTACTGGCTTTTATTGGAAAAGATTTTGTGGGCTACTGGGCGCATAGGTTTGAACACCAAATTAATATTTTTTGGAATCGCCATATTGTGCATCACAGCAGCGAAGAGTTTAACCTAGCTTGTGCCTTGCGACAAAGTATTTCTAATATTTTCGGCATCTTTTTCTTCCTGTATGTACCAATGGCTTTGCTAGGAATTCCTGCTAAGGTGGTGGCAATTATTGCTCCTATTCACTTGTTTTTGCAATTTTGGTATCATACTCGATTGATTGATAAAATGGGTTTCCTCGAACACATCATTGTTACTCCTTCCCATCACCGAGTACATCATGCGATTAACGATGAGTACTTGGATAAAAACTTTGGGCAAATTTTTATTTTATGGGATAAATGGTTTGGTACTTTTCAGGAGGAATTGCGGGACAAGCCTCCTGTTTATGGGGTTAAAAAGGCGGTAAAAACATGGAATCCAGTTATTATTAATTACCAACATTTATGGCTGCTAATAAAAGATGCTTGGCGCACACAAAACCTTTGGGATAAAGCACGCATTTGGTTTATGCCTACGGGCTGGCGACCTGCGGATGTAAGAAAAAAATATCCAATAGCAATAACGACCAATCCCTACACCCAAAAAAAATACGAAACGAGTAGCAGTTTACCATTAAAAATTTGGTCTTTTATGCAACTCAATATCACCCTACTATTAATGCTCTACCTCTTTAATCGCATTGCCGATTTTAGTTTTTTAGAAGTTGTTTTATATGGATTTTTCTTAGTCGTTTCTATTTTTGCTTACACCTCCTTAATGGATGGAAGCCGCATTAATTTACCTGCCGAGTTTTTTAAAATGGTGCTAGGCATTGGCCTAATTGCCCATATTAATAGTTGGTATTTAATAGATGAATTTATTCCTGCTGGCACGGCTATGATGATGGGCTATTTATTTGTGTCGATGATGGGCGCAGTATATTTTTCTTATTTTGATAAGGCGAAAGTAACGGTTTTGCAAAGGCAGTGATATGCAGGCGTTTTTTTTAGTGTGCAGTTTTATTGCTGAATGGTTAGGATTTTTTGTTGTTGTTGTTTTGTTGGAGGGTAGAGAAAATTCATGAATTTTCTCTACGGGTAACCCCATCAGCATCTTACACAAATTATAAAAAAATGAAAAGAAGAACATTTATAAAAGGTCTGTTCGGCACAGCAGGCATTGCTTGTTTATCGACGAGTATTTATGCTTGGCAAATAGAACCTTTTTGGTTAGAATTTGTACAGTTGAAAATGCCTGTTCGCAATTTACCGCCCAATCTAATTGGTAAAACCCTTATGCAAATTAGCGACCTACATGTTGGCAATAAATTTGACCGACAATACATTATTGATTCGCTAAAAGAAGCCCAAAAATTTGACCCCGATTTTGTGGTGTATACAGGCGATTTTGTAAGCTACGATTCTAAAGAACAATTTGAACAATTGAGGGAAGTTTTTAAGCAAGTAGTAACAGGTAAATTAGGTACGCTAGGCATTTTAGGCAATCATGATTATGGACATAATTGGGAAGAACATCAGGTAGCAGAAACAATTATGGG
>JAHDBT010000086.1 GCA_020630215.1 Bacteroidota bacterium | reverse complement strand
ACTAAGCACTTAGTCTTTTACAAAAAAATACAACTGTATGTTTGAATATTGCTTATTTTTGTAGCATGAAATATTTTTGTTTGATAGGCTTATTGTTGGTAATTATTAGTTGTGCAAAGTTGCAAACAACCAAAACGAAAATAGAACTACCAATAATAAGTACCAAAGTTGATTTAGGAAAACAACTCTTTTTTGATCCGATTCTTTCCAAAGATAAATCCATTTCCTGTGGAAGTTGCCATCAACCACAATTTGCTTATGCCGATAATAAGGCTTTTTCTTTAGGGGTAAATAATGGGGTCGCTTTGAGGAATACGCCTTCGGTAATGAATATGGCATTTCGATCTTTTTTCTTTCATGATGGACGGGTTACTAGCTTAGAAGAGCAAGCTATTGTGCCGATAGAAAATCCTGTAGAGATGAATTTGAGTTTTGAGGTTGCGGTAAAACGGGTAAATAAAAAAAAGAAGTATGTGCAATGGTTTGCAGACATTTACCAAGCAACACCCAATGCAAATAATATTACCAATGCACTTGCAGCGTTTCAGCGAAGTTTAGAAAGTGACGGAAGCGCACCACACGACTTATGGCTAAACGATATAGATACCAATGCTTTAAGTGCTTCGCAACAAAGAGGACACGCCATTTTTATTGCCGATGAATCGAAATGTTTTGAATGCCATTTTGGGCCAGATTTTACTGGAGATGAATTTAGAAATATAGGATTGTATGATGGAATTACCCTAGTAGATAAAGGCAGATATGAAGTAAGTAAAGATACTGCCGATTTAGGAAAATTTAAAGTGCCAAGTTTAAGAAATGTAGCACTTACCGCCCCCTATATGCACAATGGAATGCTGAAAACACTAGAAGAGGTCGTAGATTTTTACAGCAATCCGTACGACTTTGTAAAAACACCCATTAATATAGATACGCTGATGCTTGAACCCCTACACTTTTCCGAGCAAGAAAAAGAAGATTTAGTTAACTTTTTACATTCGCTCACCGATAAACATATTCCCTTTAGGTAAATTAAGAAAATAAAAAAAAATGGCAAGTATAAACAAAATCATCGTTTCCCAGGAAAATTTGGAAAACCCAATTCAACTTATCAACGATCTTACTTGGTTCGTTAATATTAAGCATCCAAATCAAAAATTGTATAACAACCCTAATGTTCATCCCGACCTAGCAATGGCTTATACCTTGAGTTTTTATGCCACCCAAATTACCAGCGCAGGTTTTTTTAAAGCCGTTTACGACCTCGAAAAAGCTGCCGTCAATAACAAGCAAATCCAAAACGGACTTGAAAGAATAGCAGCTGAAGAGCAACTGATTATTTTTAAGGAAAGAACAGTATTAGTTACCAGCCTTTCCTATGTTGATTTAGAATTGTACTTTAATAAAAATATTGGGCAAGATACTCCGTACCCTATTTTGGAAGATGATATTTCTGAAAAAGTTAGCAAGCAAGTAACACAAATTCTTGGAAAATGGATAAGTAAACACCCCGACCTAAAAATAATTTCGGATAAAGCATACCGTTTATTGCTCAAGGAAAAATAAGGCGTTTGTTTTTTTTCATTCACTTATTATTCAGCAACGAGTCGAGTAGCAAATACACTTTAGTATAAGGTAGAAAGACTACTCGCTACGCTCGTTTTGTAAACAATGGATTAGCCTACAATAAAAAACTACAGAGCAAATAGCGAAATCGAAGCCTTCTTTATTCTCCGTCCTTAAGCGAAGCGTACCTGTTACTTTCTACTACTATTTACCCTATATTAATGGTAGGTTTTCCCCCATCACCTTCTACTTCTTCTGCTTCCACTGTAACCACATCTGGATTGGCAAAGGCATCCATTTCTTCTTCTATATTAGCAATTAAGTTAATGGTCGTATCGTAAGTGCCTTGTAAATTATCGGCATCTTTTACAGGTGCATAAACGGCCATTTCGCAGTAGGTAATGGTTTTGGTAAGTTGTTCAATATTGCCATCGCTTACACCATTTTTGGTAAGCATAGCCGCAATATTTTCTTTCGATAATTCGCTGTTGGGCATATTGAGTTTATCACCTAAGTAGCCCCAAATTACATGAATCACCTCATCGTAAAACGGTTTTTTGTTATTGGCTTCCATATAGGTTTTTGCCGTTGTTAAACGTTGCCTAGCAATTTCGGCAGCACGGTTGCGCTTCATGCCTACCACATCAGAAAGAACAGCTTGTCGTTCTTTAATTTTTAAATATACATAAGGGAAAATACCAAAAGGCAATAGTAACAGCAACCAAAACGGAATAGAAAATAGAAAAGACGAACTTCTACGAGATAAACTTAAACTGCTTTTTAAAGGATAAATATCGGCATTGTCTTCTATTGATACATCGGTAAAAGTGCCATCGCCTTTGGCTACATTAATGGTAGCGGCAGGGGAGTTGATGGTTTTATATTTTCCCGTTTCAATATCAAAATAGCTAAATGCAATACTTGGCAATTGGTGCTTGCCAGGCTCGGAGGGAATAATGGTGTATTCAAATTTTTTCCTGCCATTTACCACATCCTGCTTCGTATACACATCCTCCGATACTACGGGATCGAAAGTCTGGAAACTTTTAGGGAAGTTAATGGGCGGTAAATCTATCAGTTTAATATTGCCACTTCCCGTAATGCTCACATTATAATCAATAGATTCGTTGGCTTTTATATTGGGATTGCTAACCGAGGAGGAAATGGTAAATTTACCAACAGCTCCTGTAAACGAACTGGGTTTTCCTGCTTCGGGCAATGGAAAAACATTTATAGGTAGGGGTTTGTTTTTAATGTCTAGTTTTTTAGCAATATAACGCTGTCCCCAAGGACTATTGCTTGTGCCAGGTCTAGGAATTCGAGCATCTACTTTTATGTCCATTGGGTCAATTTCTAAGCTACCAGTTCTTTGTGGAAATAAAGCGTACTTTTTTAAATCTAAAGTACGAAAAATCACGCTGTCAATAACTTCTGTGCCAGGTGTTTGGCGTTGCTGTGGTGTAATATCTTGCACCCAATAACCCGTAAACGAAGGCGGATTTTCAATTTGGTAATTGGTAACATCCACATTGGTATAAAGTCGATAAATGGCGGTAAGCTGTTGTCCTTGATATACATTGGTGGTGTCTACTACAAGTCCTAACCAAACATCAGGGGTTGTTTGTTTTGTTGGCTGTTGTTGTGCTTGCCCTTGTTTAGTTGGTGGCACATTGCGAGGAGTAGTGCGCCGAGGGGGTTTGGCTTGTTTCTGATTTTTTCTGGCAGCAGCAGCCGAACCTTTGCCCACCTTTACCGTTACCTTGCCAGATCTAATAGCTTTGCGTTTAGAGGTAACCGTAGCCGCAGGAATAATATATTTCCCCATTTTTTTAGGAGACAATACATAACTCACCGAATGACTATTGGTGGTGCGCCCATTTACCCATTGCATACTATGCGACTCATTGGGTCCACTCATAATATAAAACTTACTCAAATCAGGTGCTTGGAAATCATCCATCGGACCACCTTTAATTTCCCAAGTTACGGTAAACTTTTCGCCTTCCGCCACATTTAACGAGGTTGGCTTTACGGTAAATGTTTGTGCCGTTGCATTTAAGGTTACCATTAAAAAAAGTAACCCAATAATTAACCAATGTGTTGTTTGCTTAAACAAAAAATCTAAATTTAAATGGAACAATGCTGCAAAGATACAGCTTTATATTTATCCTTGTAATAACATCAAAAAAGACTAAAAAATTCCCCAGCAAAAATAAAGTTTATTAGGGGAACTAAACTGCTAAATTACGGTGTTTTCTCTATAAACGGAAGAATATTAAAGTTTTTTAACCAATTCCCTTCAATACAATGATTGAGCTTATCTTTTTATCTCGAAACAAATTACAACCTCCAGAACCTTGCTAATGGCAAATTAAAAGCCTGTCCATAATAATTAGCTCTATTTTTCTACCAATTATCTATTATTATTTTTCAAAGCTATCTTTTTTTTGTAATATTATACCCTTTATTTTGCTATCGCATTTTAAAGGGAATAGAGGAGGCTTGTTTTTATGCTACTATTAAGTAATAATGACCAATAACCAAATCGCAAATTCCAAATAATATTCAAATTTCAAAATGTCTGAATTTGGATGATCTGGATGAATGGATTTTTTGGATCTGAGGTTAGTAGATAAAACTCAAATTTCAAAAATCAAAAACCCCTTGCATCAGCAGAAAAATCAAAATGCCTGAATTTGGATGGTCTGGATAAATGGATTTTTTGGATGTTATGCTGACGTTAGTAGACTAAAACTCAATAATCAATAATCAAAAACCCCTTGCATCAGCAGGAAAAAATCAAAAATTAAATTTCAAGAATCAAAGATCAAAAATCAAAACCCCTTGCATCAGCAGGAAAAAATCAAAAATTAAATTTCAAGAATCAAAGATCAAAAATCAAAACCCCTTGCATCAGCAAGAAAAATCTTAAATTCTAAATACTCGATTCTAAATTTTAAATTAAAAACTGCTTACCTATGTCAACAATTTGGATTATTAGTTTGAGTACCTTATTACTAACCCTTTTAATTAGTGCAGGAGCAGTATTGGTATTAGCTTATAAAAAACCAACACAAGGCACGGCTTTAGTACGTACGGGGCAGGGAGGTTTGCAAATTGCTTTCGATAAAGGCATGTATATATTACCTGGATTGCAAGAGGCAGAAGAAATAGATTTATCGGCAAAAAAAATTGAGGTGATACTGCTAGGAAAAAGCAGCCTACATACGAAGGACCATAAACGGGCAGAAATAAAAGCCGAATTTTTAGTGCGACCCAATAATGAAAGCGACGATATTGCACGAATAGCACTGCATATTGGCTGTAAAAATGCGTCGGACCCAATGGTGTTGAATCGCCTATTTTTAGCCAAATTTACCGAAGCCATTCAAACCATAGGACATACCTTTACTTTTGAAGAATTGCTGAGTAATAGAGACGAATTTAAAGAAAAGGTGCTGAACCATATTGGCATGAACTTAGACGGATACATGCTATACGACCTAGCAATTTTTGATATTAACGAATATACCTAAATTAGCAATTATAAACGGAACCCATTTATGAACCTACTCCTTTTTTTAGCACTCGATTTTGCAGTTATGATGGCACTTTCCATGCTAGGATTGCTTTTGTTTTTTATGATTGGAACAATTACCTTTTATACGCGCTACTTTAAAAAAGCACCACAAGGGCAAGCCTTAGTACGTACTGGAAATGGAGGTATTCAGGTAAGCCTTGATAAAGGAATGTTGGTAATACCCGGACTACACCTATGCGAACAAATGGATATTTCTGTAAAGAAATTAGCAATTCATCATTTAGGAAAAGATGGATTATTTTGTAAAGATAAGTTACGTGCAGATGTAAAAGTCGCATTTTTTATACGAGTAAACAATAGCACAGAAGATATTATAAAAATAGCACAAACTATTGGATGTGAGCGTGCTTCGAGTGAGAAAACTTTAACGAACTTGTTTGAAGCAAAATTTTCGGAGGCTTTAAAAATGGTAAGTAAGCAGTTTGATTTTGTAGACCTGTTTCAATCACAAGATAAGTTTAAAGCTGAAATTTTACATGAAATTGGGAGGGACTTAAATGGTTATACGTTGGATGATTGTGCTATTGGCTACCTAGAACAAACTCCCTTGCAGCACCTAAACGAAAATAATATTTTAGATGCAGAAGGGATTAAAAAGATTACTGAGCTAACCGCTGCCGAAAAAATTAAAGCCAATCTAATTAAAAGAAAAGAGGAAAGAGACATTAGAAAGCAAGATGTAGCAGCAAGAGAAGACCTACTAGAACTGGAACGTCAACTTATGGAAAAAAAAGCGATGCATGAAAAAGAAATAGCAAAACTACAATCAAGAGAAACAGCAGGAGAGGCAAAATACTTAAAATTGGATGCTACTGAAGAAGAAATTCAAATAGCAGAAGTGAAAGCCGAATTTTTAATGCGACCCAATAATACGAGCGATAATACTGCCCGAATAGCACTACATATTGCTTGTAAAGATGCTTTAGATTCAACAGCGTTGAATCGCTTGTTTTTAGACAAATTTACAGCAGCCATCCAAACCATAGGACGTACTTATACGGTAGACGACTTGCTTAGTGACCGAAACTTGTTTAAAACAAAAATACGAAATCATATTGGCATGGACTTAGATGCATTTATGTTATGTGACTTGACAATTTCGGATATTAATGAATAGGCATTAGCACTAGCAACTAATAACAATTAACTGATAAAATAATGGCAAACTTGTTTTCCATCATCGCAATAGATTTTACCCAATGGATACTGCCATCCTTGGTAATTGCCGCTGCCATTTTGTTTTTAGTTGTACAAGTTGTTTTGAGAATTTTTGCATTTAAAAAAGCAAAAGCAGCACACGCACTTATACGTACTGGGCAAGGAGGATTTAAAGTGGCCTTTAGCAACGGCATGTTGGTTGTACCTATCATACATCAACACAAATACATGGATATGTCTATCCAAAAAATAGAGATAGAACAAATAGAAAAAGAAGGCGTAATTTGTAAAGATTGCCTGCGAGCAGACCTTAAAATGGCCTTCTTTGTAAGAGTAAATGATACACCAGATGATGTGAAAACAGTAGCAGAAAGGATAGGAGTTGAAAGGGCAACCAATCCTAAAACACTCAACAGCTTGTTTGTTGCAAAATTTGCTCATGCGATTAAAGAAACTGCTAAAAAAATGGAATTTGCGGATCTCCTAGCAGCACCAGAAAAATTTAGGATGGATGTTTTAATGGAAATAGGAAGAGATTTAAACGCCTATCTCTTAGAGGATGTAAGCATTGAACTATTACAACAAACCGACCCTAGATTTTTAGACCCCAATAATATTTTAGATGCCAAAGCATTAGAAAAAATAGCACAAGAGAAAGAAAAAAATAAAACTTAAAAAACACATACGCTAAACAATGCACTCTGAAATCCCGTAGGGATGACCGACTTTGTAGCCCTAGAATTTATTCTAGGGAAATGTAAGAATGATAAAACAAAACTGTAAAAAGACCACGACACAATAAAAAAATATAAAACAAAAAATAAATCATTAACCATAAATTGTATTCATTATGAACCTACTCCTTTTTTTAGCACTCGATTTTAGCTTGATGATGGTTGTTGCCGTCTTAGGATTCCTCCTTTTTGTCGTACTTGGATCCATTATTTTTTATGCGACTTATTTCAAAAAAATACCGCAAGGTCAAGCCTTAGTACGTACAGGACGAGGCGGCATCCAGGTGGCTTTTGATAACGGAATGTTAGTAGTACCCGTATTGCATATTGCCGAAAGAATGGATATCTCGTTAAAAAAATTAGAAATACAACGCTTAGGAAAAGATGGATTAATTTGTAAAGATAATTTACGTGCGGATATTAAAGTAGTATTTTTTGTTCGGGTAAATAAAACGAAGGAACATGTAACGCAAGTAGCCCAAACAATAGGATGCGCTCGTGCGTCAAGTAATGATACCTTAATAGACCTATTTGAAGCAAAATTTTCGGAAGCACTAAAAACAGCGGGTAAACAGTTTGATTTTGAAGAATTGTATAATTCGCGTGATAAATTTAAGGCGCAAATATTACAGGTAATTGGAGAAGATTTAAATGGTTATAACCTAGATGATTGTGCCATTGATTATTTAGAACAAACACCGCTTCATTTTTTAAAAGAAGATAATATTTTAGATGCACAAGGTATTAAGAAAATTACCGAGTTAACCGCCAACGAAAAAATTAAAGCCAACCTAATTAGAAGAGACGAAGAAAAAATCATTAAAAAACAAGATGTAGACGCAAGAGAAGCCATCTTAGAATTAGATCGTCAACTTGCCGAAAAAGAAGCGATACAAGAAAGAGAAATTGCCACGATACGAGCAAGAGAAACCGCAGAAACAGACAAAGTAGGACAAGAAGAACGCCTAAAAGCAGAACGAGCTAGAATTGCTGCCGAGGAAGAAATTCAGGTAGCAGAAGAAAACAGAATGCGCCAGGTTATTGTAGCGCAAAAAAATAAGGAACGTACCGAAGCCGTAGAAACCGAAAGAGTAGAAAAAGACCGCTTGCTAGAACTTAACGAAAGAGAAAGAGTAGTTACCCTAGCCCAAATTGAAAAAGAAAAAGCAGTAGAAGAAGAAAAGCGAAATATCCAAGATGTAATACGAGAGCGTATTGTAGTGGAAAAAGCAGTAGTGGAAGAGGAAGAAAAAATTAAAGATACTAGAGCATTGGCTGAAGCAGATAGAGCAAAAACGGTAGCGATTACCAATGCCCAACAACTAGCCGAATCGGAAATGGTGAAAACCGTGAAAAAAGCCGAAGCAGAAAAAGAAGCCGCCAAAGTAGAAGCCGAAAAACGAGTAATTGATGCACAAGCAGAAATGAATGCCGCCAAAGTAGAAGCAGAAGCCATTAAAATGTTAGCCGAAGCAAAAGCCGTAGAGGAAGCAGCCATCGGAAAATCGGAAGCGCAAGTAACCGAAGCCAAAGCCATCGCCGCCGAAAGAGAAGGTATTGCACAAGCCAACATTATTGAAAAACGTGCCGTTGCCGATGCCAAAGCCATTGAACTAAGAGCCGAAGCCGATAAAAAACGTGGATTAGCAGAAGCGGTAGTTGCCTCCCAAAAAGGCGAAGCCAATGCCAAAGTAATTGAGCAAAAAGCACTAGCAGAAGCTAAAGGCTTAGAACAAAAAGCATTAGCAGAAGCTAAAGGATTTGAACAAAAAGCGTTAGCAGAAGCAAAAAGTATTCAGGAAAAAGGATTGGCAGAAGCGAAGAGTATCGAAGAAAAAGCCAATGCCATGAAGTTGTTAGACGGCGTAGGAAGAGAGCACGAAGAGTTTAAGTTGCAACTGGATAAAGAAAAGGAAATTGAATTAGCAGCGATTGATATTGAGCGTCATATTGCCGAAGCACAAGCAATGGCGATGTCGGAAGCGCTTAAATCTACCAAGATTGATATTGTAGGTGGCGAAACGATGTTCTTCGATAATATTATGAGTGCCATTTCCAGAGGTAAAGCCGTTGACCATACCATTAACAACAGTAAAAACCTGCTAGAACTAAAAGGTAACCTACTAAATGGCGGCAATGGAACCGATGATAATGTAATTGATAAAGTGAGAAGCTACGTAAGGCAACTAGGATTGGATACCAACGATATTAAAAACCTAACCCTAACTGCCGCCCTCATAAAAATGACCAACCTAACTGGCGATAAAGGGATGAAAAATACCCTCAACCAATTACTCAACACCGTAAGCGGTTCGCCCTTTGCCAACCAAACCTTGGATAAGTTAGGGTTTTAAATTGCAGAATAGCTTAACTCCTGTTGATTCGACGTTAGCAGGTAAAAACAGTTTAGCCATTTAACAATTTAGCATTTAGCATTAAATTAAAATAATGCCCATTAAATGATTATTTTTACCCAATAATTCATTTAATGGGCTTTTTCGATTTTGTACAAAAAATCAAATCGTCAGCATATAAAAACTTCGTGCCTAAAACACACGAGCTAGATAGCCCTAAATTTACAATGTCCAACGGTGCTAGCAAAAGGAGGCGGCGAAGCCAAAAAAACTCCGTGAAACCTCGTGAAAAACTCCGTGCGACTTCGTGGGACTCCTAAGCACTATCAACAAAACAATTCAATAATTAATTTCATGACCAAATCCCAACATACCACCCTTCTTAAAAAACGAGCTTACGAAATGGGCTTCCAATATGTTGGTATTGCTAAAGCCGAGTTTTTGGAAGCAGAAGCCGCAAACCTAGAAGAATGGCTCAAAAGAGGCTATCACGGAAAAATGAGCTATATGGAAAATCATTTCGATAAACGCCTCGACCCCACTAAGCTAGTGCCAGGAGCTAAAACCGTTATCACCCTACTTTACAACTACTACACCCCACAAAACCAAACGGACGAAACCGCCCCCAAAATATCGAAATATGCCTATGGGAAGGATTACCATTTTGTAATTAAAAACAAACTTAAAGATTTAGTGCATTTTATTAATGAGGAAATAGGGGAGGTGCAAGGCAGGGTTTTTGTTGATTCGGCACCCGTAATGGAACGAGCATGGGCAGCCAAAAGCGGCGCAGGATGGATAGGGAAACACTCCTTGCTACTCACCAAAAATCAAGGCTCTTACTTTTTTCTAGCAGAATTAATCCTAGACTTAGAGCTAGAACCTGATGGTCCCGTAAAAGATTATTGCGGCACTTGCACTCGTTGTATAGATGCCTGCCCAACCGATGCCATTGTAGGAGACAAAATAGTAGATGGCAGCAAATGCATTTCTTATTTTACCATCGAATTAAAAGACGCATTGCCACAAGAAATGGTCGGTCAATTTGATAATTGGATGTTCGGTTGCGACATCTGCCAAGACGTTTGCCCCTGGAATCGTTTTGCTAAACCACACCAAGAACCCGCCTTTAATCCCCACCCCAATTTACTAGGCATGACGAAATCCGAATGGACAGAGTTAAGCAAGGAAGTGTTCAACGAAATTTTTCGTAAATCGCCCGTTAAACGCACCAAGTACGAGGGACTGAAACGAAATATTGCATTTTTAGAAAACACCGAGAAGCGTCTAAATACCTAATACCAACTACTCTCTACCAACTACCAACCTAAAACCCCCACCGCAAAGCCACAATCGCATTTCTACCAGCTCCACTAACCCCCGAAGCAAAAGGAATATAATGGTGGTCCAACATATTTTCTAAAGAGGCGGTTAATTGCAGGGATGGCAATACATAATAACTCGCTCGCACATTAAGTACATACCAGCCAGGCGTGCCAATTGCTAGGGCTTCGTTGGCTTTGTCTTCGCTATTCGTGCTGCATGTTTCTTCGCCAGCATCGTTAATGGTGCAGGTGTAGCCGCTGTATTGTGCAATGGGTTTTTTGCCATTGTAACGCAGTAAAATAGCCGCATCCCACTTGTCGTTTTTGTGCGTGTAGGTAGCACTAAATTGCCCAAAAAATGGTGGAATATGTCCTAGCGGCACGTCGTCGCTAATATCCCATCCTTTGGTATAATTAAATTTTTTCTCGAAGCGCAAACTAGTAATTGGTTGATAAGATGCTGCCAATCCAACACCTGCTATATAGGCATTATCGGCATTAATATTGGCATAAACGCCCATCAATTCGCCATCATATACCAGCGAATCTTGTCCGTTTAAAGTGTATTTACTGCGTTTAATAAGGTTGGTTAAATAGTTGTAATAGCCATTAGCACTTATCTGAAATACGCTGCCTACATTGTGCTGAATGCCTAGCTCAAAGTTATGAGCATATTCTGCTTTTAAATCTAGGTTGGGTACAACAACAACATCATCGGCAGGATCAAAAATTTTGGTGGCATCGTCGATGTTGGGCGCACGGAAGCCACTAGCAATGCCAGCATTAATTTTAGTCGATTCGCTAGGTTTGTAAGCCATGCCTAAGCTGTAGGTAAATGCGCCAAAACTGTTTTGTAAATTGGTATAAGGTAAACTATAAAAGGAGGTATCTATAAAGTTGGCATTCAGGCTAATAAGCGAATAACGAACGCCATCAGTAATGTTAAACTTAGGATTAATTTTCCATTTGTGGCGCAAGTAAAATGCATAGGTTGACATCTCGCTGCCGCCATCAGGATAACGGGTTGCTACGGCTTCTAAAACGTTTTGGTTGGTCGTAATATCTTCCAAATAACCAGTCGATTGCACATCATTATACGTTCCTTCTAAACCGTATTGTAGGCGGTGATTGCCGCTGCCCAATCCTTTTACAAAATCCAGATTTACCGTTGCCACTTTCACGTCCTCTTCTCTATGACGACGCTCATTACTAGCAAATTTCCTATCAATACGGTCTTCACCAATTTGCTGATAAGCTAGGGCTAATTTCGATTCATCATACAAAAAATTGCCACTATTATTGTTTACGCTAAAAGCTGCTAAAAGCCGTTCTTGTGGGCCATAATTCCATTCAGCAAATTTTAATCCATCACCTTTAATATCGTTCAATCTATCAAAACGAGGAATGTTAGAGGAGGTAGAATACTGCAAGTTAAGGTTGAAGTTTAAGTGTTTATTTGCTTGATAATAAAGCTTTTGTAGCACATCTATTTGGCTATATCCTGTAAAACGAAGGATATTCGGATTGCTATTGTTAACCAAACTATCTTGCCCGTCAATTCTATCCACATAAGTCGGACGCAAGCCCCAAGTATCTTCACCATGTGTGCGTACTTTACCTATGCGTAGGTCGTCAAAATCGCTGAAACTGATGCTCGTTAATGCGCCTAATTTTTTGCCGCCGATACTAAAATCGAGGTGTGCCGTTTTTTCTTGATTCGCACTAGCATAACGGGTTAGTGCCGAACCATTAAAAACCATTTTGCCAGCCTCGCCACTAAGAGCTGGGTTTTTGCTAACAAAACTCATTACTCCTCCTAGCGCATCACTCCCATAAATTACCGAACCTGGCCCAAAAACCACCTCCGTGCGTTCTAGCACGTTATTATCTATCGTGATAACATTTTGTAGGTGTCCGCCTCGGTAAATTGCATTGTTCATCCGCACGCCATCCATTACAATTAACACCTTATTCGCTTCAAATCCACGTATCACGGGACTCCCTCCTCCCATCTGACTTTTTTGGATGTACACACTCCCCGTATTTTGCAACATATCGGCAGCCGTAGCAGGATTTTGTTTGCGAATGGCATCGGCTTTAATAATGTCTATTTTATTGGTAACATCTGCCAGGTCTTCTCGAAATTTTCCAGAGATGGTAAACTGTGGCAAGGCTTCCTCTCTAGGATATAATTGCACCTCAAAATCAATGGCTGCTAGTGCTGCGTAAGTATATTTGTCTAGCGCATAACCTAGGTGCTGAAAGTATAGCGTATCACTAGGATTAATTCCTTTTAAAGTGATAATACCTTGCTGATTACTGGTTGCCGTAAAAGATTTGGAGGAGTTGTAAACATGTACGCCTACAATTTTTTCGTAGGTAAGTCCATCAAATAATTGGAGGTCTTGGGCTTGTAGAGTGCTTAAAGTGAAAAGTAGTGAAAAGGTAAATAAGAAATTGGTTTTCAGCATTTTATGACTTGTTTTCTGTAGTAGAAAGACATTGCTTGTATGTCTTGTTTTAGTAAATGAAGGTGTTGGATAAGTGCAAATGCAAGTACGTGCTTATTATAAACGCTTTTTAGTAGAACTTGGTTGTATAATTAGAGATTTTGTTAGCGAAGCGAAATAAAGTACCTTCTACCTTCTACATAAAAAGGTGTAGCGAGGTGTAACCGAATCCTGTACCTAACCTAATACCAACTACCTTATACTAAGTACCAATCAACTACAACATCCCTTTCAATTCATTCAATTTAAGCAATGCTTCAATGGGGGTAAGGGCATTTACATCTAGCAATTCTAGGTGGTCTTTTAATTGTTTGAGTTTGGGATCGCTTACATCAAAAATATTGAGTTGATAGCCATCGGGTTGTTGAGGTAAGGCTTTTAGATTTTCTTTGATGTTGGAGGCAATACTTTTTTGTTCCAGTTCTGCTAAAATTTCGTTGGCACGGCGTAGGATGGCTTTGGGCATACCTGCCATTTGTGCTACATGAATACCGAAGCTGCGTTTAGCACCGCCAGGTACAATTTTGCGTAAAAAGATAACCTTATTGCCGATTTCCTTAGTAGATACCGAAAAGTTTTTAATGCGTTCTAATTTATTGGCCAATTCGGTGAGTTCGTGATAGTGCGTAGCGAACAAAGTTTTGGCTTTAGCGGTAGGATGATTGTGCAAATATTCTGCCAAGGCCCAAGCAATAGAAATGCCATCGTAAGTACTCGTACCCCGTCCAATTTCGTCGAGTAGGATGAGGCTGCGAGGGGAAATATTGTTCATAATGCTGGCCGTTTCAATCATTTCCACCATAAAAGTCGATTCGCCAGAGGAAATGTTATCGGAAGCACCTACGCGGGTAAAAACTTTGTCTACAATACCAATTTTGGCGGTTTCGGCAGGCACATAGCTACCCATTTGCGCCATAATTACAATGAGGGCCGTTTGTCGCAGCAAGGCTGATTTTCCCGACATGTTTGGGCCTGTAATAATTAGCAGTTGTTGCGAGCTACTATCTAGGAAAATATCGTTGGGAATATACTTTTCGCCAATGGCCAATTGTTGTTCAATAACAGGATGTCGTGCTTGTTTAATTTCTAGTACAAGGCTGTCATTAATTGTTGGGCGAGTGTACTCATAATGCATAGCCGCTTGTGCAAAAGAAATGAGGCAATCCAACTTAGCAATTAAAATGGCGTTGAGTTGTATGGGGCGAATATAGTCGCTCAGTTCGGCAACGAGTTGTTCAAAGAGTTGCGTTTCCAGTTTCAGGATTTTTTCTTCTGCGCCAAATATTTTTTCCTCGTAGCGTTTCAGTTCTTCCGTAATATATCGTTCCGAACTTACTAGCGTTTGCTTCCGCACCCATTCTTCTGGCACTTTGTCTTTAAAGCGGTTACGCACTTCTAGGTAATAGCCAAAAACATTGTTAAAACTAATTTTTAGCGAGGTAATGCCCGTTCGTTCAATTTCTCGTTGTTGTATGGCAATTAGCTGTTCCTTTCCTGAGTTTTGCATCTGCCGCAATTCATCCAACTCCTTAGAAATGCCCGTTGCAATTACGTCGCCTTTGTTGATGGCAATAGGCGGTTCTTCGGTAAGCGTTGCCTCCATTTTATCACGAATAATTTGGCAGAGGTTGAGCTGTTCGCCTAGCTTTTGGAGCTGTTCATTATTGCTTTCTAGGCATCCTTTTTTTATGGGTTCGATAGCCGATAACGCTTTTTTTATTTGCAGCACTTGTCGAGGGTTAATTCTGCCAAGCGGCACTTTGGCAATCAGGCGTTCTACATCGCCAATGAGTTTTATTTGTTGCGATATTTCGTCGTTAAAGTCGTGATTATCAATAAAATAACCCACAATGTTCAAGCGTTCATTTATGGCCACTTGATCTTTAAGTGGCAGGGCAATCCATTTACGTAAAAGGCGGCCGCCCATTGGCGAAATGGTTTTGTCTAGCACTTTTAGTAGAGGCGTACCACTTTCGTGATTGCTATAGAGGAGTTCTAAATTACGGATGGTAAATTTATCGAGCCACACGTATTTGCCTTCCTTAATGCGTGCTAGGGAAGAGATGTGTTGTAGGTTGGGATGTTGTGTTTCGGCGAGGTAATGAATAATAGCACCAGCGGCAATTGTGCCTGCTTGTAAAGCTTCAACACCAAAGCCTTTGAGCGAGGCCGTTTGGAAATGACGGAGTAAAACTTCCCTAGTAAAATCGGGCGCAAAAACCCACTCATCTAATGGATAGGTGTAAAATTTAGAGCCAAATAAGTCCGTAAATTCCGTTTGTTTATTCCTAGAAAAAATGATTTCCGAAGGCTTAAAACTTTGCAATAATTTATCAATATAATCCGTATCTCCTTCTGCCAAAAAAAACTCTCCAGTAGATACATCCACAAACGAAACACCAGCCACATGCTTGCTAATGTGCACCGAAGCGAGGTAATTATTGGCATTGTGTTCGAGCATTTTATCACTCAAGGCAATACCGGGCGTTACCAATTCCGTTACCCCACGTTTCACCAATTTTTTCGTTTTCGAGGGATCTTCCAATTGGTCGCAAATGGCAACACGGTAACCAGCTCGCACCAATTTAGACAAGTAATTATCGAGTGCGTGATGCGGAAAACCAGCCAACTCAATTTCCGAAGCCGACCCATTGCCACGCTTCGTTAAAGTAATGCCCAAAGCTTTGGCCGTTTCGATGGCATCGGGACCAAAAGTTTCGTAAAAATCACCTACTCTAAACAGTAAAATCGCATCGGGATATTTGTTTTTGATGTCGTTGTACTGTTTCATTAAAGGCGTTACCTTTCTTTTTTTAGTGGTGCTTTTTGTTTTTGCCATAGTTTGCTAAAATGTATTGCTTGTGTGGAGAATAAGGGTGTAAATTTAACATTTTATTGGGGAAATGTGGTGAAGGGAGGGGGATTTTGTTGAGAGATGTTTGTAAATGGGTAATTGTGCTTGGAAATATTGGAGGGATTGTTTGTTTGTTGGGGGGATTTGGAGGCTAGACTACTGGCAACACCACCCTAAAAACACTCCCCCCATCTACATTCGCAGCTACATTAATACTTCCCCCCATTGCATCTACAATTTTTTTACAAACAGATAAACCTATGCCTGTGCCTTGATATGCTTCGTTATTATGCAGGCGTTTAAACATCTCAAAAATTTGCGTTCGATATTCAGGTTCAATACCAATGCCGTTATCTTTAAATTCAAGTATCAAGTTGTTATCCAACTGATTAGCCTGCACACTTACCATTGCTTTTGCTGAATCGTTGTATTTGAGTCCGTTTTCAATAAGGTTTTGAAACAGCACTTTCATTTTGGCTTCATTGGCTAAAATAACAGGGAGGTCGCCAACTTTTACAACACTTTTATTAGCTGCGTCAGATTGGCGAATGCCCAATTGTTGGCTTACTTGAGCTAAAATATCGTTTAAGTTAATAGGGTTTGTATTGCTTTCGGAGTTGCTTAATTGAGCATATTCTAGTATATCTGTAATAAGGATATGCATTTTTGTAGCACCATCTTGGGCAAATTTTAAATACTCTTCTAAATTGTCATATTCTTTATTTTTTATCTTCCTATCAATAAGTCCTAAAAAACTTACAATTGTACGAAGCGGTGTTTTTAAATCGTGCGAAGTAATGTAAGCAAAGCGTTCCACTTCTTGATTTAACTGCGAGAGGTTTTTGTTTTTTTCGTTTACCTCGGTTAATAAATTAGTTGTTTGTTTTTGTAAGGAAATAATGTCGTTAATATACCAATGCGTTAGAAATACCATTACTCCTATACAGATGACAAAGGTAATATCTGCTTTTCCTTGAACAACTTCTAATAGTTCAGGATTGCTATTATAATCTATTATAGTACCATAGTTATGATAGTAAAACCTGGTAAATAGGAATAATGCGGATATATATAGGTAATGTGCAAACCGATAAAACTTGTTTTCGAATGAAATGATAACATATATGAAGGTAACTACCAATCCATATTCGTTGCCTTTATTAGGACCATAAAATAAGATGAGCGAAGCCATCATTAAGGAAATTGCAATTACAATATAACTTCTTGCGGCATAATGATTTTGTTTGTAGTGTAATAGGAAAACAATTAGCTTTGATAAAAAAACAAATACAATAAAGAAATAATCTTGCCACTGAATAGCAGGAAAAAAAGAATAAACAATTATAGAAAGTATATCAAAAAAAGTTGTTGCTAGCATTATCTGATTCAACATCATTACCCGCTTTTTTTCTCTAGCAGATAAGCTGTCGATGATTCCAATATTAGAGAAATATTTCCAGATTTTTTTTAGGAAAAGCAACATGTGTTAATTGGTTTGTATACATTACAATTGTAAGGTTGTGTTAGGCGGATAAGGAGTTTTTTGGGGGGATATATCAACTAATAATACAAAAAAAATGCCATCTATTTTTTTGTAGCAGGTAACAACTACTTGCTCTTTAAACAGAGGTGCCTCACTTTGCTGTTTATAAAGTGTTAAGGGACGCAAACTCAATAACTGTCCGTTTTGACTTCATCTTTTCGCACTATCCTGCGTTGACAAAACCCTTATTACGCTTAGGCGTAACGCGGATTGTGCCGCCTTGTCTAGTACAAAAATACTTCCTCAAAATCGGACACTTATTTATTCTCCGTCCCTAAGGGACGGGACGAGTCATAAATAAAATGGAGAATAAGTAAAAATGTTAAACAAAGCATTAAATATAAAAAGGGAGCAACTTTAATAAGTTAACTCCCTTTCTTTTTCTAGTTAAAATCTAGTATTCGTAATCACAAAAAATCGCCAACCTATAAACTGACTACTGACAGCGAGCGCAGCGAACGATCTGACTACTGACTGCTAAAAAGTCGCCAGCATAAAAACTGACTACTTAAAAGACTAAAAAAGCCAACAG
>JAHDBT010000705.1 GCA_020630215.1 Bacteroidota bacterium | reverse complement strand
CCTGACGGCTATGGCCTCTGGCTTGATGTTAAAACTTTTAGAGCTTAGATAAACAGGTCGTAATGGATTAATACTTTCACAAAATAACATTTATTCCATCAAATCCCAAATGGGTTAACTCTCGGGGCTTTTTTGAACCATCAAAGGTTTCCATAAAAAGAGACTAATAGTTTTGTGTTTTAAAAATTGATGATTTGAAAATTTGAAAATTTGAAAATTATTTGGACTTTGATGATTGATTATTCGTCCTTAAAAAAATACCCCATAATCTTCTTCGCTTGACTTAAACCGACCACCTCTTTAAGTTCCTCCTCAGAAGCCGTTTTTATTTTTTCCATAGATTTAAAATGCGTTAATAGTTTGTCGGCAGTTTTTGCGCCAATGCCTTTGATGTCTTCTAGTTCTGATTTTAGCGTGCCTTTTTCTCGAAGGTTGCGGTGATAGGTAATAGCAAAACGGTGGGCTTCGTTGCGTAATTGTTGGATGAGTTTGAGACTTTCTGAACGCTTGTCGATGTACAAAGGAATGGAATCGTTGGGGACGTATATTTCTTCTAGTTTTTTGGCAATGCCTATAATCGCCATTTTGTTATACACGCCTAATTCCTTTAAACTTTTTACTGCCGAACTCAATTGCCCCTTCCCACCGTCAATCACAATTAATTGTGGAAATGGTTTTTCTTCATCTCGCAAACGTTTGTACCGTCGGTATACCACTTCCTCCATCGAGGCAAAATCGTCGGGGCCTACAACGGTTTTTATTTTGTAATGGCGGTAATCTTTTTTGGAAGGTTTGGCATCTTTAAAACACACCATCGACGCAACAGGGTAAGCTCCTTGGAAATTAGAGTTATCAAAACATTCGATGTGTTGGGGGAGTTCGGTGAGGCGTAAATCTTTTTTTAATTGGTTGAGGATTTCAAAACGGCGTTCGCTAGGGCGTTTGCGGTCTTGGGTTTTTATTTCGTATTGTTTTTTGTAGTAGAAGGCGTTTTTACGAGCCAAATCCAACAGCTTTTTCTTGTCGCCAATTTGAGGGATAGTAATTTTTAATTTTTCATCGGGGAATTCCATTTCTACGGGTAAAAACAATTCTTCGGAATTACTCTCGAACTGCCGCCTTAATTCTAAAATGCCAAACTGTAATAATTCCTCGGTGGTTTCTTCTAGTTTTTTTACCAACTCAATCACCTTCGTCTGAATAATGGTGCCATTCACCACTTTTAAATAACTGATGAAAGCTCGTTTTTCATTTTCATCAATATTAAATACATCTACATTGTTAATTTTAGGATTTACAACGGTGCTTTTACTTTGGTAATTTTCTAGAGATTTTAATTTGAGTTTTAAATCGTGCGCCACTTCAAATTCAAAATTTTCGGCAGCTTTGTCCATTTCTTTTTTTACATACTTAATTACGGAAGCAATATTTCCTTTCAATATTTTGCGTATTTGCACAATCATTTCGTTATAATCGCTTTCGGTTTGTAAGCCTGCACAGGGTCCCTTACAATTACCAATGTGGTACTCTAAACACACTTTAAATTTACCTGCTTTTATATTGTAATCGCTAAGGTTAAAATTGCAGGTACGCAGGGTAAATAATTCTCGCAGTAACTCAATGATGGTTCGCACTTGATAGCCAGAGGTGTACGGCCCTAAATATTCGGAACCATCCTTGTATACATTGCGGGTGATGAACACACGCGGAAACCGTTCTTTTTTAATGCAGATGTAGGGATAGGATTTATCGTCTTTTAGTAGTAGATTGTAACGAGGTTGTAATTCTTTAATTAATACGTTTTCTAGTAGCAGGGCATCTTGTTCGGTTTCTACTACCGAAAACTCGATGCGAGCAATTTTACTTACTAGGATGCGTGTTTTACCCGTATCGTGTTTTTTAGTAAAATACGAAGCGACCCTTTTACGCAAATCCTTGGCCTTACCTACATACAAAATGGTATCGTCTTTGTCGTAGTATTTGTAAATACCCGGATTGTGAGGGATGGTAGGTAATACTTCGGTTTTTAATTGTTCAAATATTGAAACAGCCATCATCTTTTAATTTAATGGCTTGAAATTAATAAAAATAATGGATTTTTTGTTACTACTCCTCATTTCAATTTTAAATCGGAGTAAATAGTTCACCTGTCATCCAGCGAAGTCGAGATGCGCCGTACCGAGCGAAGTCGAGGTATTAGGGGAACGGCTTCCATATGCAAAAAAATGCGTTTCTATGCATCCTTTCGAGCATCTCAACTACGCTCGATGACCGAAAGGCGAAAGTGAAACTTGTAACCAAAAACCTTTAACTCCTAACTATTTATCATGGAAAAAGATTATCAGCAAATAAAAAAACGCTTGCATCAACTATGCGAGGAGTATCTGAATGAACGCATTATGGTAACCAAAAATGCGATGGAAGCAGCGCAGAAATCGGCCAATGAAGAAACAAAAAGTAGTGTGGGCGATAAGTACGAAACAAGCCGTGCCATGATGCAACAAGAAAAGGATAGGAATGCTAAACAATTGCACGAAGCCTTAAAAGTACAGCAGGTATTGTATGAAACGAGTGCGGAGAAAGTTTGTAGTAAAGTAGAACAAGGGAGTTTGGTAATTAGCTCAACGGGTAAGTATTATTTTTGTATCAGTGCTGGTAAATTAGTAGTAAACGGAGCAACTTATTTTGCTATTTCGATGGGTAGCCCTATTGGAATGCAACTGCGTGATTTAAAGGTTGGTGATAGTACTGTTTTTAGGGGGAAACGGATGGAGGTGTTGGGGGTTTATTGAGGGTTGAATTTTGATTTTTGATTCTTGAAATGTGAATTTTGATTTTTTATGCTAACGCTAGGAAGGGGATTCATTGAAAATTTAGAATCGAAGATTTAGAATTTAAGATTTTTTTATG
>JAHDBT010000704.1 GCA_020630215.1 Bacteroidota bacterium | reverse complement strand
TAAAGTCCACCAAGAAATTTAATTATATTTTTCAAGGCATGGCGTAAAACGCAGTCATGCGGGCTATGACGAGTATTTACAATATAATATAGAAAGACTACTCGCAACACTCATTTTGCAAACAATGTATTAAAAAACTACCGAGCAAATAGCGAAATCTAAGCCGTCTTTCTACCAAAAGCGAAGCGTACGCTCTACCCTCTACTACTATTTAGCGAATGCTGAATAGTAACTAAAAAACAAAGTAATTTAACACAAATTTGATACAAAAAATTGTATTAAAGATTGACTATCAAGGGACAGCAGTTGAACATCATCAGCAGGAAAAACAATTGAACAATTCTAGTAGTTAAGCCATTTAGCAAAAATCGGAAATCCAAAATAAAATTTCAACCACCCCCTAAACCCTATGGAAGCACATAGTCTTCTAATTTCCCTAAAGAATTCATATCATTTCCATTAAGCGCAATTAATCTAAAGGAAACGGTTTTATCACTCAATACATCAATAATCACAATGTTATCACGACTTTCTCCACCCATACCGCTGGCTATAAATGTAATATTGTTATACTTATGATACAAAAATTCGCATTCATTAGCAAAAGCTCCAACATCTCCAGCAAACATATAGGTATCATTAGGCAAGGAGCTAAATAAGGGTTCCACTTCGCCCCAAAAATTAATCGTATCGGCCCTACCAGAAAGTGAATTCAGGGAAATATTTTGGTATATATTGTTGGGACTCCACCATAACACCTGGTGAAAAAATACAAATATATTTTCTACTTGCTCGTAGTTACTGTTTAGCACATCCTTAAGAAATTGTAATTGCTCGCCTGAAATATTCCAGTTGTCTATATTGGGATCGAGTATGATAAAAAGGTCGGAATGGTGTATAAAACTCTTATAAGTTTGTCCATATCTGGATTCAAATAAAGCTCTGTCAGTTATGTCGTGATTACCCGCTGCAAAATATACAGGGTGCTCAAGCAGAGATATATCTGCATCTACTTCATTCCAGTTCTGCTCCGTTCCTGATAGCACTATATCACCTGTAAAAACGCCAAAGTCTATGAACTCATCATTTCTAATAAAGTCGAATTTATCTTTAAATGGAGGGTGAACACCAATATTATTTACGCCTGGTTTGCCATATGCATGTCCAGCAACAAAAAAAGAGTAGAGACCCGAACTAGGAGTATCGACAACTACTGGCTCTTGTTTACATCCCCAAAAAGTCAAAATCAAAACAAAAAAAATTATTCCATTAATAGTTTTCATCCTATCTTTATTTAAATTCCATATAACTCGTTTACCTACAGTTCCAGTTGCATTTACTTTCGTTATGGGACGCAAAAAAGGATACTAAAAGCAGCCCTCCTACATATAACTCCTCCCTAAAACCAAGCATAACATTTACCCCACAAAAATCACAATAACAAACCAGCCCTAAGAACATAGGAGCATAAGCAGGAAGGATAAAAAAATTATACTGGTACTAGGGTGCTAATTTTCCAATAGTCTATAATTGCGTTAAGTAGCAACTTAATTTTTAGCTAAAAACAAAAGTATCTAATAACTTTAACATGCCCAAACTTTCAATAAAAAAAACAACAAACTACTCTACTACAATTCTCAATAAAAGCCTCTAATCAGCAACATTTCCAAAAATCCCCATATTTAGATACATCGCTCCTGTTTTATCTTTCTACAATTAAGCAATCCTGACAAATTTAAGGCCCACTTAAATGGCAGCAAAGTGAAATAAATGCTTATATTTGCGGCAAATTTACACACAACATCAATATTCATTACCATATAATTTATATTTCATGAAAATATCAGTAATTGGGGCGGGTAACGTTGGAGCAACTTGTGCCAACGTAATTGCCCAAGGAAACTACGCCAGCGAAGTTGTTTTATTAGACATTAAAGAAGGCGTATCGGAAGGGAAATCTTTGGATATGTGGGAAACGGCTCCTATCCTATCTTACAGCACCAAATGTACGGGTGTTACCAACGATTATTCTGCTACGGCAGGGTCGGCTATTACGGTAATCACTTCGGGTATTCCTCGTAAGCCAGGTATGAGTCGGGATGACTTAATTGGTACGAACGCTAAAATTGTGAAGTCGGTAACCGAAAATGTGATTAAGCATTCGCCTGATACCATTATTATTGTAGTAGCCAATCCTTTGGATGTAATGAGCTACTGTGCGTTTTTAACTTCTCAATCGCCTCGTACTAAAGTAATGGGTATGGCTGGTATTTTAGATACTGCTCGCTACCGTGCTTTCTTAGCAACCGAAATTGGCGTTTCTCCTAGAGATATTTCTGCGGTTTTAATGGGTGGTCATGGTGACACAATGGTGCCTTTACCTCGCTATACCAACGTTGCAGGTATTCCTATTACCGAATTGGTAAGCGCAGAACGCCTAGAAGCTATTGTACAAAGAACGAAAAAAGGTGGTGGCGAAATCGTAAAACTAATGGGTACTTCTGCTTGGTACGCACCAGGTGCTGCTGCTGCTCAAATGTGCGAAACGATTGTTAAAAATGAACGTCGTATTTTCCCTTGTTGTACTTGGTTAGATGGCGAGTATGGCTTAAAAGATATTTTCCTAGGCGTACCAGTTATACTAGGATCTAACGGTATCGAAAAAATCTTAGAACTAGAATTAACCGACGATGAAATGGCTTTATTACACGGTTCGGCAGAAGCTGTACGTGGCGTAATGGGCATTTTAGATGATATGAAATTATTCGCTTAGTTTTTTTAGCAGTCAGTAGTCAGATCGCTCACTACGTTCGCTGTCAGCAATCAGTTGGTTTTGTAGGGACTTTTAGTTTGGTCTGTTGGCTTTTTTAGTCTTTTAAGTAGTCAGTTTTTATGCTGGCGACTTTTTAG
>JAHDBT010000085.1:11520-18238 GCA_020630215.1 Bacteroidota bacterium | reverse complement strand
TACCCCAAACTAACCTGCAACCACCTCTCCATCTCCTCCAAACTTCTACCACTACGCTCCGCCAAATCAGCAACTTGCTCTTTGGTAATTTTACCAATACCAAAATACTTACTACTAGGATGCGAAAAATACAAACCACTAACCGCTGCCGCAGGATACATCGCACAACTCTCCGTAAGCTTAATGCTGGTATTTTGCTCCACCTCTAACAATTTAAACAAGGTTTGTTTTAAAGTATGATCTGGACAAGCAGGGTAACCCGGTGCTGGGCGAATGCCCTCGTATTTTTCCGCAATTAAGTCGTCATTTTTTAAGGACTCGTTGGGTTGGTAGGCCCAAAACTCCTTGCGTACTCGTTCGTGCATACGTTCGGCAAAAGCTTCGGCAAGGCGGTCGGCGAGGGCTTTTAGGAGGATGGCAGAATAATCGTCGTTTTCGGCTTCAAATTGCTGTACGTATTTTTCGATGCCGATGCCTGTTGTTACAGCAAAGCCGCCGAGGTAATCGGCTTTGTCTACGTTTTTGGGGACAATAAAATCGGAGAGGTTGAAATTGGCCAAGCCTGCTGCTTTTTTGTTTTGTTGGCGCAAACAGTAAAAGGTTTCTTTAACTTCGGTGCGTTCGTAGGCTTTGCGGAGGTTGCGTAAATCGTTGCCCAAACCTAGCATTTTTTGCGTGTTGGCATTCATCTGTTCGCCTAGTGCTTCTAGCTTTTCAAACTTTTCTTTATCATTAAAAGTAGTCGAACCATTGCTGCCTGCCGATACTACATTGAGCATGGCTTCCTGTTGCGCTACTAGGTTTACATTATCTAAAGTGAGCTGCATATAGGTATCTCTAATGTTCGATAATTGTTCCAATAATTGCTTGTCGGCAATCACCTCAATATCATCGTCATCAACCGTCCATGCAGGAAAAATGCCGATTACTCCTCTAGCAGTCAGCCACTTTTCGTCCACAATTTTACGCAGCATTACCTGTGCATCTTTGTATAGTTTTTTAGCTTCTTCGCCCACATATTCATCTTCAAAAATAGCAGGATATTTGCCTTTTAACTGCCAACTGCTAAAAAAGGGGGTCCAATCAATATAACTGCTGAGTTCTTCTAGCGAGTAATCGTCAAAAACTTTTATGCCTAGTAGGTTAGGCACAGGAGGCGTGTATTGCGCCCAATCTGCTTGGTATTTATTTTTACGAGCATCGGCAATGCTTAGTAAATTGGTACGTGTTTTTTTGTTGGCATGACGCTCTCTAAAACCATCGTATTTTGCGACCACTTCGGCTACAAATTTATCCTTTTGTGCTGGATTAAGTAGCGTGTTGGCTACTGGCACACACCTAGAGGCATCGAGTACATGTACGGTTGCACCACTGTATTTAGGCGCAATCTTTACGGCAGTATGCATCTGACTTGTAGTAGCACCGCCTACCAATAAGGGTATGGTAAATCCTTGTCGTTCCATTTCACTAGCTACATCTACCATCTCATCTAAGGAAGGGGTAATCAATCCGCTTAAACCAATAATATCTACGTTTAACTCTTTAGCTGTTTTTAAAATTTTGGCGGCTGGCACCATCACCCCTAAATCAATTACCTCGTAATTATTACAGGCCAATACTACGCCCACAATATTTTTTCCAATATCGTGTACATCACCTTTTACGGTAGCCATTAGTATTTTTCCTTGTACATGCGTACCACCATGTTCGGCTTTTTCTTCCTCAATAAAGGGCTGCAAGTAGGCCACCGATTTTTTCATTACCCTAGCACTTTTCACTACCTGCGGTAAAAACATTTTGCCCGAACCAAACAAATCACCTACTACATTCATGCCATCCATTAAGGGACCTTCAATTACCTCCAACGGACGTGCATATTGTTGTCTGGCTTCTTCCGTATCAGCCTCAATATGTTCCACAATTCCTTTTACCAAAGCGTGCTTTAAACGCTCTTGTACCGTATTGTTTCGCCAGCTTTCGTCCTTCACTCTTACTTTGCCATTGTTCTTTACGGTTTCGGCAAAATCTACTAATCGTTCCGTAGCATCATCCCTTCTATTCAGCAAAACATCCTCTACTCGTTCTAGCAAATCCTTGGGTACTTCTTCGTATACTTCTATCATACCTGCATTTACAATACCCATATCCATACCTGCTTTAATGGCATGGTATAAAAAGGCCGTGTGCATGGCTTCTCGTACTACATTGTTGCCTCTAAACGCAAACGATACATTACTTACGCCGCCGCTAACACTAGTTAAAGGCATCTGTTTTTTTATTTGGCGAGTGGCTTCAATAAAGGCAATACCATAATCATTGTGTTCTTCGATGCCTGTTGCAACGGCAAAAATATTGGGGTCGAAAATGATGTCTTGTGGCGGGAAACCTACTTGTTCTGTTAGGATGTTGTAGCAGCGTTGGCAAATGCTTACTTTGCGTTCAATGGTATCGGCTTGTCCTTGTTCGTCAAAAGCCATTACAATAACCGCTGCCCCATATTTGCGTACTTTTTTAGCTTGCTCAATAAATTGCGCTTCGCCTTCTTTTAGGCTAATAGAGTTAACTACGCCTTTACCTTGTAAGCATTTTAAGCCCGTTTCTATCACGCTCCATTTAGAAGAGTCAATCATAATGGGCAGCTTGGCAATGTCTGGCTCAGAGGCAATTAAGTTGAGGAAATGTTGCATGGTAGCTTCACTATCTAACATGGCTTCATCCATGTTTACATCAATAATTTGTGCGCCGCCTTCTACTTGACTGAGGGCTACGGACAAACCTTCTTCAAACTTTTCTTCTTTTACTAAACGAGCAAATTTACGAGAACCCGTAACATTGGTTCGCTCCCCAATATTTACAAAATTGCTGTTGGGAAAAACGGTGATGGCTTCTAGTCCACTTAAACGCAAATAAGGCGATACTTCTGGCACTTTTCTAGGAGCAATACCAGCGGTATGTTCTACAATATGAGCAATATGGTCGGGCGTAGTGCCACAGCAACCGCCTACAATATTTACTAGACCACTTTGAGCAAATTCTTCAATAAAATGGCCCGTATCGGCAGGTTGTTCATCGTATTCGCCAAAGGCATTTGGTAATCCAGCATTGGGATAACAGCTTACAAAACAGTTGGCAATTTTCGATAATTCTGCTAGGTATTGACGCATTTCTTGCGCGCCTAAAGCACAATTTAAACCAATGCTAAACAGCTTGGCATGGCTTACCGAATTGTAAAACGCTTCTACGGTTTGTCCCGATAAAGTTCGTCCACTAGCATCTGTTATGGTAAACGAAACCATGATGGGTAACTCCTTGCCCGTATCTTCAAATAATTGCTGAATGGCGTATAGAGCAGCCTTGCAATTAAGGGTATCAAAAACGGTTTCTACTAGTAAAACATCTGCGCCACCATCTAGCAAACCTTTGGCTTGTGTGTAGTAGGCATCTCGCAGTTGGTCAAAATTTACGGCACGGTAACCTGGTCGATTTACATCTGGCGATAAGGAAGCCGTTACATTAGTTGGTCCTAGTGCGCCTGCTACAAAACGAGGTTTGTTGGGCGTTTTAGCCGTATATTCATCTGCTACTTGACGAGCAATTTTAGCCGCAGCAAAATTAATATCGTAGGCAGCATCTTCTAATTGGTAATCGCTTTGCGAAATAGACGTACCATTAAAGGTATTGGTTTCGATAATATCGGCCCCTGCTGCTAAGTATTTTCCGTGAATTTCGGCAATGATTTTGGGTTGTGTAATACACAGTAAATCGTTGTTGCCTTTTAAGTCGGTAAGATGGTTTTTAAAACGTTCGCCTCTAAATTGAGCTTCCGATAATTTGTAGGTTTGAATGAGGCTTCCCATTGCCCCGTCGATAACTAGGATGCGGTTTTGTACCGCTTGTTGTATATTTGTCATGGTCTTATTAGTTTAAGTTTGGAGACGATTCTCCATAAGGCCAACAATAAGTAAATCCGCCTTATATAGATGAAAAAATAAAAATGTAAAACGAAGCGCAAAGTTAGGATAATGAACCGACACTTGCAATATTATGTTATAAGGATTGACAAATAGTTTGCTAATGTGCAGGATTTTGTTTTTATTTGATAAGAATTTAAGGAAGGATAGGGGAGGAGGTACTAGTGACTCAAAACCTACCCTGCCTATGGAAGTCTACTTCGTTAGGTTGACACCAAGCCAGGAGGCTTGAAACCCGTTACGCTCCAGCCGTGAGGCTGGACCGGGCGTTCCTTTTTTGTAAAAAAAAGGAACGCAGGGTCAAGCGTCTCGCTTGAGCCGTTTGGGTTTCAAGCCTCCCGGCTTGTAGCGAAAAGTATAAACCACTTTGATAAATAGATCGAAAATTTTAATTGTTAGCAGGCGAACTTCCTTATTCGGTGTTCGATATTCAAAAAAACGGTTCCCAAAATCATTTTGAATAGTAAAATAATTTAAAGCTTTTTTATACCATGAACGATGGCGTTTTTTATACTTTAGTAGCCTTAAATGTGCTATTTTTTAGTGTGGTGTTTATTTATGTGCTCTTACAAATTGATAGGCGCAATAAAATAATACATTCTAAATTTATTAAAGGCACTTGGCAACGGAAGGGGCTAAGTGATACGGGAGAATCGTGGCATATTAGCTACACATTTGATGATACACATTATCGAATAAAAGCGCATCCCGCTTTTAGCTCTAGCGGACGTTATAAGGTGGTAAAAGAAGTGGAAAATTTAATAGTACTACAGTTTTTAGATATTGAGCCTAGCAGCGATGGCAATACCAATCCGCACACGGTAAGCATTGCGGTTGATACTAGGGCGCAGCAATTAACGATTGATGGACATGCTTATAAACGGTTGGGCTAGTTTCAAAAATCAAAAAAGCGACTAGCATCAGCAGGAAAAAAATTAAATATCACATTTCAAAAATCAAGTCTCAAACCTCCTATCCTTAGCAGGAAATAAATTTTAAATCTTAAATTCTCGATTCTAAATTTTAAATACCCCCCTACACCTCCTCCCTAAAAAATACTTTATAAAAAAACATGCCTCGTTCCTCATCATAACCTCTTTCTATGTATTGCTCTGAAACATCGGAGTTGAGACGAATATTAATATCGCTATCTAATTCGATGTTTCTTTTAAAACGGCGTTTCATATTTTTAACGGCTGGCTGCGAAATTTTAAAATCGGGCGTTGCTACATAGCCTCTATCCTCTTCAAAGGTTTGTTTAAAATTGTTAAAGTTGCCAATTTTTTGGGGTTCTTCTAGTACTTCGTTGGCAAACTCCTCTAGGGCAAAGTTTTCGTGATCGTTAAAATAGGTGAGCGATTTATTTAAAAATACGATTTGGTCTTTCTTGCTGGTTTCATCTCCATACACATCCTCGCTAAACTCTTGGCATAATTGCAAAAAGGCTTCCGTATCAAAGGTATCGTCGTGTACACGTACTAGGCGTAAAAAATCGGTTTTCCAGTATTGTGCTTCGGGATTGCCTTTGCTTGCCTTGTCTACTATTAGTACTCTATATCCGTCTTCGTCTGCGGTTTTAAATACCAAACAGCCTTTGTCGAGCTTTTTAATATTAATGCCTTTTTCGTAATGCAGCAGTAATTCTCGTTCGGCTTCTTCTGGTTTTAGATATAGGTCTTTGTTTTCCGATTTAAAAATGCCGATAACATCTATCATCTCATCTTCTATTTGGCAATCGGCAAAATAGGTAAGGTACAACTCTCCATTTTTTACTTTTGGATGTGTTGATTGATTGTATAAATGCTGTGCTATATTAATAGACGTTTCGTGAAACAGGTTGCGGTCTTCAAAAATAGTCTTGCAATAACTATACAACTCATTTAGTTCGAGCTTGGCATCGTGCGTAAATTTATAATACTCCTCTTGTTTAAAAGGATGCAGAAAATAATCGGTTAAAACCTGACGCAACTGTTCGTCTTTTAAACTAAGTGGCTTAGGATTTAATAAAACCCCTTCTTCCCTAAGCTTGTTGCCTACACGATGTACGACCATTGTTTTAAAGGTCATTGCTGAAAAATCGAGCATATTTTAATGGTATTTGGTAGATGGTAGTTAGTAGAGGGTATTAGTTGTCTAATGTTTTTCTCTACAAAAACACACAAAGTTACGAATTTACAATTTCTTATAGGAAAACTAGCACCTCCTGCCTAAATAATTCTTCATAGCCCTTAAAAAATTTAATCCCTTCCTAAGCTTCCTCCTTTTTGAACAGCCACAAAAGCCGAAAAAATACACCAAAAAGACATTTTGTCATCAAAAATTAAAACAAACTGCCAAAAGGTCACTAAGAATGCAATTTTTACCCCATTTTTTCCGTTGGCACTCCATTTGACTAAGAAGCGTTGTAACTGATTGCGTAAAACGACTTTTTTAAAAGCGTTAGTAATCAGGATTTATTTAACAACAATTTTTATTCATCCATAATTTTATTAACCATGAATTACACATTTTATAGCCCATTTGCCAACACCTATACTAGAACAAGAAAAAATCGTAATGGCAATGGCGACTGCAAAACTCGCAGCCACAGCAACCAAAGTTTCCCTAATTTTTTAAACAAAATTGCCGACGATATTTTGAACATCAATTTAGATATTCCAACGACCAACCATAGCCGAGGAAATGTAAATATTGTAGAAACCGATACCAGCTTTGATATTGAAGTGGCATTTCCAGGAGCTAAAAAA
>JAHDBT010000085.1:0-11420 GCA_020630215.1 Bacteroidota bacterium | reverse complement strand
GCAGCTTTAAACGTTCCTTCCAAATACCCGAAAATGTAAATGTAGAAGGTATTAGTGCCAAGTATGATGCTGGTATTTTAACGGTAAGTCTTCCAAAAATTGCGGAAGAAGAAATACCTGATACGAAAAAAACGATTGACATTGTTTAGTTTTTTTAGTGCAGTTTTCAGTAGGCAGTGTGGATATGCCCATGCCCATGAATGAATTCATGGGTTACAATGTCGGTCATTCCTACGGAATTTTAATGTTTTGAAAATTAGTCATTATTTGAAAATTGCGCTTTGATAATTGGTCATTAAAAAAAAATAGATTGTTAGTATTAGTTTTCTAACAGCACTAGTTAGTTAGTTTGTTTCATGATTGGATTTTAAGTATAAAGGCAGTTGCAGCAATGCGGCTGCCTTTTTTTATGTTATGATGACGAAACTATACAACAAAACCTACTTCCTTACCGTACAAGCATAATGCACGCAAACATTAACCTCATTTAACGGACTGTTTTTTTTAAAAGCTTTCCGATGCACATTATTGTACCTACATAAAATTGGTGATTACATTTTAATTGGTATCTTTGTAGTAGATGTAAATTAATTTTAATATGCTACGGAGATGTAATTAGTTCTTGTAAAACTATATTTCCTCACTAGCTTTAAACAATGTATGCAGCAACCAAGCAACATAATAACCAAATCAATTAGCAAGGAAAAAGAGATGAAACGACTTCTCGCTCTTAAACAATTGCAAATTGATTCCCTATCGGAAATTACACAAGCCATTAATAGTAATTTCCCAGCCCCCGTATTGTTTAGGTTGTACGAACTCACCCTAATGGCACAAATGGGAATTCGTCGCTTAGTGGTTTTTCATAAAAATGCTACTTGGCAACGCCCTTGCAGCTACGGCATTGAAGAACAACGAGTGATGACCATTGATGTGGAAAAACACCTCTCCCAATTTAAAGAAACAACACATTTAGAAAACAATCACCCCCTAGCAGCACTAAACGATTTTGAAATCCTTATTCCTGTTTACCATAAAGACGAAGCACTCGCCTTTTTATTAGTTGGTCAAACTAAAGGGCAAAGTATCGACTTTGAGGAAAAAATTAAATTTATTCGTACCTACACCAATATTATTGTAGTTGCGATTGAAAACAAACGCCTATTTAAGCAACAGCTAGAACAAGAAAGTTTTAAAAAGGAATTGGAAGTTGCTGGCAAAGTGCAAAACATGCTCATTCCCTCGGAATTGCCAGATAATGGGCTGCTAGAAATGGAAGCCGTATATATGCCTCACCACAATATTGGTGGCGATTATTACGACTATGTACCCATTAACGACAATGAATTTTTGGTGTGCATGGCCGATATATCGGGCAAAGGAATTGCCGCAGCCATACTAATGGCAAATGTGCAAGCCGTACTACGTGCGCTTGCCAGAGAAACCAATGATTTAAAAGAGCTGGTAATTAAACTCAACGCCCGCATTATGGAAATTACCGATGGCGATAAGTTTGTAACCCTATTTATTGGTAAGCACAACTTAGAAACTCGCACTTTGAGCTACATTAATGCGGGACATAATCCGCCCATTTTAGTAGCCAACGAACAGGTAAAACTGTTAGAAACAGGCTGTACGATTTTAGGAGCAATTGAGAAATTACCTAGTGTTAAACAAGGAAATGTTTATTTGCAACCTGGCACCGTTATCGTAACCTACACAGATGGACTTACCGACTTAGAAAGCGAAACAGGCGAATACTTTGAGCAAGAACGCCTAGTAGAGTTTGTAAAAACTTACGCCTACCTTGCCATGAGCGATTTAAACGAATTTTTACTACAAGAAATTAAAGCTTTTAAAGGAGAACAAGAATACACCGACGATATTTCGATTTTGAGTTATCGGATTCATTAGTTTTTTTGTTGTTTAGCAGTCAGTGGTCAGATCATTCGCTGGCGCTCATTGTCAGCGGTCAGTTTGGTTTTGTCAGGTGAGTATTTTTTTTAGTGGTCAGTAGTCAGAACGTTCGCTGCGCTCTCTGCCAGTAGTCAGTTTGGTTTTGTCGGGTGAGTATTGTTTTTTTTAGTGGTCAGTTTTATCTGCTTACGTTTTTTTTTCGTTAGAAAAAAAAAACATCTCAAACATCCATTAATCCAGGCCATCCAAATTCAGACATTTACGTCAGCAGGAAAAAAAATCAAAAATCACATTTCAAAAATCAAAAATCAAACCTCCTCAACATCAGCATATAAAAAATTCTAAATTCTAAATCTTCGATTTTAAATTTTAAATAATTCCCTCCTAGCGTCAGCAGAAAAAAAATCAAAAATCACATTTCAAGAATCAAAATTCAAACCTCCCACCCAAAATCACCCAATGAGCATCATTACCATTCTATCTCTATTACTAACATTGGCTTATGTCTTGCTCATTGGTACTTACGTATTAGGATGGCACCATTTGCCTACTTATCCAACTCCTCCTAGCACCTACACACCACATACCAGCCTCGCACTCATCATTCCTGCTCGCAACGAAGCGCAATATATTGACCGTTGCTTGTACAGCATTTACCAACAAGCTTATCCAAAACATTTATTAGCAGTGATAGTTATTGACGATCATTCTACGGATGAAACGGCGGATTTGGTAAAACAATGGCAAACCAAAATGCCCTATCTGCAATTGCTCGACCTCGCAACATTACTGCCCCAAAATGCCCACTTAAACGCCTACAAAAAAAAAGCCATTGAACTAGCCATTGCACAAACACAACAAACCCTCATTGTTACTACCGATGCCGATAGTTATATGGAAAAAGATTGGCTGCGAACCGTAGTTAGCTATTACGAACAGCACGCCCCTAACATTCACCTCCTAGCTGCCCCGGTAGCATTTACCAAAGAGCAAACCTTTTTTCAACGTTTCCAAACCCTCGATTTTGGCGGCATGATGGTGGCAACTGGCGCATCCGTATTTTTTAGGTTGAGCAATATGTGCAATGGGGCCAACCTCGCTTACACCCGACAAGCTTTTTACGAAGTAGGTGGCTTTAAAGGCATCGACGATATTGCTTCGGGTGATGATATGTTGCTGATGCATAAAATTTGGACGAAATATCCACAAGGAATTGCGTTTGTAAAATCGCTTGCCGCCACCGTTTTTACTTATCCCGAACCTACGGTTGCCCACTTCAACAATCAACGTTTGCGCTGGGCCTCTAAATCGGCCAAATACCAAGATAAACGAATTACAGCTTTCCTAGCCGCTGTTTTTTTGTTTAATATTTTTATTGTGCTTACTTTTATTGGCGGTTTACTAGTAAATAGCCATTTATTATACCTATCCGCAGCCATGTTTATGGCTAAATGCCTCACCGATTTCGTTTTTCTGGCAAGTGCCATGCATTTTTTTAAACGAAATAGATTATTATGGCTATTTTTACCCGCCCAAATTTTACACGTCCTTTATATTATTGTTATTGGTACGCTGGGTAACTTTGGTACTTATACTTGGAAAGGGCGAGAAGTGAAGTAGAATTTTGATTCTTGAAATTTGATTTTTTTTATTTAAGATTTAAAATCGAGAATTTAGAATTTTTGATATGCTGATGCTAGAATTTTTTGAATTTTAAAATTTGATTATTATTTGAAAATTGCGATTTGATAATTGGTTATTATTTAGAACATCAGCATAAAAAGCAATTTAACCACTCAGCAGTTTAGCAGTTAACAATTTATTCATTTAAATAAACCATGTCCAATACTAAACAACCTACTAATAAAAACGATAAGGTGCAATACCTATCACCTAATCAAAAAGCATTAAAGCGACTGCTTAAAAACAAGCCTGCCGTAGCAGGAATGATTGTAATTGTGTTGGCCGTTTTGGTGGCGGTATTTGGTCATGTAATAGCCCCCGATAAAACGCCAATGGCCAACGACCAAGTGCTAGAAATTGCCACCGAACCACCGGGCTTTAATACCATGATGTTGAAGAAACGGAAAAATAGGCTCATGGAAAAGGAGGGCATTGTTAAATTAATTGTTTCGGGCAGAGAAAACCATTACCGACTAGTACCCATTAACAACTACCAATTTGACGGGCAAGGACATATTATTTTAGATAAGTACACAGGCAGTAAAGGGGGCAGTAAAGAAATGGATACGATTAGTCTGGCAGATGTGGTTTATCCTTTATCAGCTTCACCAAACATACAACTACAAGGCAATAACATTTCCTTTAACCCCGCCGAAGGTGCTAGACAACAAGCTAGCATCAGCGAATTAGAACAGCAAGTAAAACAAAAACTCCTCACCAAAAAAAGCTATGTACTAGGAACCGATAAATTTGGCCGTGATAATTTAAGCCGCTTAATTTTAGGAGTACGGGTATCTTTATCTGTTGGCTTAATGGCGGTGTTAATTTCTTTATTAATTGGTGTTACGATGGGTTCTATTGGTGGTTATTTTAGAGGGAAGATAGATGATGTGGTGATGTGGATTATCAATATCTTTTGGTCTATTCCGCTGCTGTTATTGGTATTTGCTTTAATCCTTACACTAGGACGAGAGTTCTGGCAAATTTACCTAGCCGTAGGTCTAACCATGTGGGTAGAAATAGCACGGGTAGTACGTGGGCAGGTGATGAGCATCCGTGAAAAAGAATACATAGAAGCCGCCAAAAGTTTAGGATTTGGACATGTTAGGGTCATCACCAAACACATTCTCCCAAACATTGTTGGCCCTGTAGTAGTGCTAACCGCCGCTAATTTTGCTTCTGCCATTATTATTGAAGCAGGTTTAAGTTTCCTAGGTATTGGCGTACAACCGCCTAACCCATCTTGGGGTACGATGCTGAATGAATACTATGCGTATGTAGGTACGAGTAAAGCCTTTTTAGCGATTGTGCCAGGGGTGGCTATTTTAATATTGGTACTCGCTTTTAACTTAGTAGGCAACGGCTTGCGAGATGCATTGGATGTAAAAACGAAGATGTAGTTTTTAGTAGCAGTCAGATCATTCGCGTTGCTCATTGTCAGCGGTCAGATCGTTTCGCTGTCAGTTTTTATGCGAAATAGTTGCCAGTAAGAAAGCAATAATCAATCATTAAAACAAAATTATATACAATAGCAGGTAAGACATTTAGTTTTACCTGCTATTTTTTTTGTCCCCCTTACTTGCTTGCTCTGCTTTACGACTTTCTATTCCTGCTCGCGCCTCCTCAGTTCCTAGCAAAAAAAACTTGTCAAAAAAAATAAAAAATTATTCCCCCAACTGGTCACCTTTTCCTAAAGGCTGTATTAAAGGACAACAAACAAGCAATCACGCTTACAACTTGAAATTAATTAACAAACACTTTAATACACTTTATCATGAAAAATTTAGCAATTTTAATCATCGCACTTTTTGTAGCCAACTTTACCAACATTAACGCTACTTTCGCTAACACCACCAAAGGCACTAACGCAAAAGTAGTAGACTACGGACGCAACAGCCAAAAACTAGGATTCTTTACCCAAATCGCCACCAATAAATGGATGGAGAAAGGAGAAAACACTTACTACTTCAACGAAACACACCGAGACGAATGGAGTGTTTATTTAAAAGATAACTCCCGAGGCGTAAACATACAACTAGATTTACACACTAAAAAAGTAATGTACTCAGATAGCAATAGCCCTCGCCGCGAATTATACGACGTAATGCATGCATCAGCCAAAGTAGGCGGTTACTTAGCCAAAGTAGTAAGCTTTGAAGGTGGCGGCAAACATTTAGGCTACTTTAAAAATACCAATGGAAAAAGCTGGGTAGAAACAGGAACAAGTATAAATGATACACGTTTTAACTTTACCGAAGTAGGTCGTGACGAATGGAGCGTATATTTAAAAGATGCGTCAAGAGGCGTAAACATACAACTAGACTTACATACCATGAAAGTAATGTACTCGGATGCCAACAGCGCACGTAGAGAACTGTATACGATTAGCGGAACTCGTTACACAAAACAAGCCGTAGTACGTCCAACTGGTAACGTAAGAAAAACGATAAACCGCCCAGCACGTCGAACTTGTGGTGTAAAAACTGTTTCAAAACCAACTATTGTAAATGGTTATAGTGTAAAAACGGTCGCATTCACACACATCGGTCAAACAGCTACACTAGGTTACTTTAAGCAAACAAGTGGTAAAAACTGGGTAGAAACAGGCACTAACATTAACGATACTCGTTTTAACTTTACCGAAGTAGCTCGTGATGAATGGAGCGTATATTTAAAAGATGCATCAAGAGGCGTAAACATTCAATTAGATTTACACACTAAAAAAGTAATGTACAGTGCAGCCAATCAATCAATAGTACCTTTATATGCAGTTAGCAAAGCCAAATAATAAGCGAGATTAGTATAGATTTGAAATTTTGTTTTGAGATAATAAAGAGCAATACTTTTCGGGGTGTTGCTCTTTTTTTGATCCGCTATTCCGACAAGCATATCAAAAAGCAAAAACACCTGATACTTTACAAGGGGTAGCCAAGCGGAAACATCCTACTACCAAGTACCTACTACCCAGAAAAAGTGTAATCGTCTTAGATTAAATAGGTCGATATTCCTTCCCTAAAGTTTCCTCCATCCATTAATCTTAATACAGATCAAGATTTCCCATTCCAAAGTCCCTTTACTTTGTAGTATCAAAAAAAAAAAAATACTCACTCTTCCTTTTTACTAAAGAATAAATAATTAATGCTATGAAAGGATTATTCATTGTTACAAAAATATTTTTAGTACTTGTTGGACTCGCTTTTTTAAATGTAGCCATACAAGCATTTATTAACCCGCAGGCTGTAATGGATTTTGTTTCGGTAACGCTCGATAATGTAAGTGCCAGAAATTCTACTAGGGCATTTTATGGTGGCGTAAATTTAGCCATTGGTTTGTTTTTAATAATAGGCGCATTTAAAATGCCCAAAGAAGCTTTAATTATTGCCGCATTATATGGCGGCGGCTTTGTAGTAGGTCGTCTATACAGCATTGCGGCTGATGGTTTACCCAACACCTTCATTTTTACCTGGCTCACCATCGAAACCACCTTAACAATTATCGCATTATTCCTACTAGCCAAACTATATAAATGCAACTAGTTAATTACTAAAAATCGTCAGCATAAAAATCAAAACAATCAGCAACATCAAATAAATCGTCAGCATAAAAAAATCAAATAAATCAGCAATATCAAGCAAATCAAGGCAAAAAACGTCAGCATAAAAAACTGACAGCGCAGCGTTCTGACTGCTGACAGTGAACGAAGTGAACGCTCTGACAGCTTAAAAAAATCTAAAAACAAAATATCATGTTTGGAATTATTAACTTTGGCGCATTTATTATGGCAGGCATTTTATTAAACCTTACACCAGGTGCCGACACCATGTACATACTAGGTCGCAGTATATCAGGCGGAAAAAAATCGGGCATCTTATCAGCATTAGGAATTGCCACGGGGTCGTTGGTACATACTATTTTAGCAGCCTTAGGTTTATCGGTTATTTTGGCCGAATCGGAAATGGCTTTTAATGTGGTAAAATATTTAGGGGCATTGTACCTAGTTTATTTAGGAGTGATGGCACTACGCAGCAAAGCCAATCCCGAAGAATTTAATATTACTCAAAACGGAGCAACAGACGATACCCAAAATAGCGGACGTAAAATTTATTTGTCGGGTATCTTAACCAATGTCCTAAATCCTAAAGTAGCTATTTTTTATTTGGCCTTTTTACCACAATTTATCGATCCTGGTTTTACGGGCAATCCTATGTTTTCCTTTTTACTTCTAGGAATTGCATTTACTTTAACGGGCACTATTTGGTGTTTATTACTCGCTCTTTTTGCAGCTCGTTTAGCCAATAAAATAAAAAACAATTACCAAATTAAAATTTGGCTCGACAGAATTACAGGAATTGTATTTATTGGATTGGGCATTAAATTGGCTTTGAGTGAACAGTAGGGAGGGGAGCAGTCAGTGGTCAGACCGTTCGCTTCGCTTACTGTCAGACCGCTACGCTGTCAGTTTAGTTTTGTAGGATTTTTTTAGTAGCTTCCCTTAATTTTTTATTTCGTCGCTAATTTTTAGTAATTAGTTTTTCTGTTAGTGATGGAAAGGTCGGTACTTGGTATAAAAAACAATAACAATTTTAAGTTCTTCAAATAATTGAAACAAAAAAATAGAGTCGCTGCTATTTTTTTTAATTTTCATTCCAAGAGCATAAGTGATTGATTATCAATGGTTTTGATAGCATGGGACAAGGGAAAGGATATTTTTTTCAAAAAAAAAGAAAAAAAAATGTCCTGACTTGTCTTATTTCTCCAACCTCAGTCGTCATTGGGGTGAAAGCGATTGATAATACAACAATTTAATTTTTTAATAACCACAAAAATTTTTAACAATGAAAGAATTTATGATGATTTTCCGCAGCACTTCCAATCCTGATTACAATCCTACGCCAGAGGAAATTGGTGAAAGCATTAAGCAATGGCAAAACTGGATTGGCGGTATTGCAGCACAAGGTAAATTTGTAAGCACCAACCAATTAGGTTTTGAAGGTAAAACTTTAGCACCAGGAAATGTAATTACCGATGGACCTTATGCAGAAGTAAAAGAAATGGTTGGCGGCTATATTTTAGTAAAAGCCAACTCCCTAGATGAAGCCGTAGAATTAGCACACGGATGCCCAATTTTAAATATTGGTGGTAAAGTGGAAGTAAGAAATCTTATGGAAATTAACCTCTAAACCTTTTTGAAACCTTTACTAAAGCCGAATTTAATTTTTTCTTAAAACCATTTGTTCTCCTTTTTTTCATCAAAGTTCGTCAAGAACGAGCCTGCTTTTTCTTGGCGAACTTTTACTTTTAAAATTAACAACATGCAAACATCAACAGCGACACCAACAACAACAGGAAATACAAATACACCAATCTCAACACCTGTATTAACCAAAGCCCAAACACCCGATTTATTTCATGCATCAACTATTAGCACTTTAGTAAATCGTATTGAGCAATTACAACCTAGCAGCCAAGCACTATGGGGAAAAATGAACGTAGCCCAAATGTTGCGTCACGGTAGCGATACTACCCAAATAAGCTTTGGCGAAAAGCAATTAAAACGCCCATTTATTGCTCGTTTAATTGGTCCTTTATTATTAAAGAAAAGCATAAAAGACAATACTCCATCAGATAAAAACCTGCCTACACATCCTAATTTAGTATTGCCAGATGCCAGCGATTTTGAAACCGAAAAAAATAATTTAATCGCCCTAATACAACAATTCTTACAAAAAGATAAAAGCGAATTTGAAGGACGCATCCATCCATTTTTTGGAAAAATGACTGCAGAAGAATGGAATATTTTAAGCTACAAACATTTAGACCATCACTTACGTCAATTTGGTGTGTAATTCTTTTTGTAGAAGGTATTTTTGTAGAAAGTAGAAGGTACAGGGATGGTTTGGCTTTGCTTTTTTTCATGGTATTAAAAATGGAAAAGCAAAGCTATCCTTATACCTTCAGCGAAGCGTACTTTATACATTATAAAAAACAACAACTACCATTCATAAGCAATTCCCCCATAAATTCCGCTAGGTTGTGTGCCTTGATTAACTACTGCACGCCCCGAAGCTGCCATTACATTTACACTAAAGTGATTGCCAATTTTTTGGTATATTTTTATGCCATAAGATAAATAGCCTTGGTTATCTAAATAGGTAGCCGTTTGTTCTGAGGTGCTGTTATTGTACGTGCCACTACTAAAACTATAAACACCACTTAAAGTGCCAATAATATAAGTGCTGTTATTAGGTGTAAAGCCATACTCAAAGTTGGTAATTATGTTGGGCGAGTATTTATTGCTACGTACTTCGCCTCCTAATTCAAAAGTTAAATACGAGCGTTTAAAAGCCGTTCCCGCCATGCCCGATAAACCAAGACCCCAAGCATCGTAGCCTGTTCGCAAACCCGATGTGCTATCAAAACTGGCGGTTGCAGTAGTTATTTTTCCTTGGGCCGTTACTACCATTCCTTTTTGTAAAATAGGATACTGTAAAGCCACACTCACATTGCCTAAACCATTTAGTTTGCCAGCAGGCAAAGCCGTATCAAATGGGTTGTCTGCTGCCATTAATATATTACTATCTTCCGAAGAATGTAGCATTATATAAGGAATATTGGCAATAAGTGTTAAGCGATCACTAATGCCATATTCCCCATAAATACTAATATTTGTTTCTCGCACATTGCGCCATAATTCCCTACGAATAGTATTGCTATAATCTCCTTGAAAACGACCAGACCACGATTTGCTAGTGCCGCCCAATTGTATATATCCTTTGCCTTTGCCCTTGGGCCAAACCCCTGCTTTAGCATTAGGTTGGTGCAGCAATACAATGCCGAGTACTAGCAAGCAACCGACCAGTAATTTCAATAAGCATTTATTTTTCATAGTGTAGATAGGTTTTTGTTTTACCATAATAAATTTCCCAAAAGTACAAAAGCTTCCTATATCCAAAGTATGGATGTACGACATTTTTAGAAGATTGCGTAAGCATAATTTACAAAAGAGATAGCTCTGCCGCTATATTTTTTTTAGCAGATGCTTCAAACTCGTTCGCAAACTCAGCAGTATAATAAATTGGATTTTTATGGAGGAGATGTTCCAGTACTTTTTTACGTCCAGGTTTGTAAAGGAGCTTAGGTACTAGGCGGTATTCTTTTCTAATTTGCTGGGTGTATTGTTGGTAAATGGTTGGGGATGCGCCTAGGATGGCGAGGTCGGCATCTAGTAAAAAATGAAAATCTGCGATTGTATTTGGAGGGGTAGTGCTAGGCACTTCATGCGTTTTAGTGGCTAGGATTAATTGGTAAACATGCGCTATCGTTTCTGCACTAAAGCCCCCTAGTTTTTGCAGGGCTTTTTGAGCAAATTCGGCACTTTTTAGTTCATTGTCTTTTTTGAGGGCTTTGTAAATGATGTCGTGGTAAAAAACGGCAAGGTGTACTGCCGTTTTATTTTTCAATTGCGATTGATGAGGTGCTAGTAATTTAAAGATTTCGTAGAGGTGATTTAAGTTGTGGTAGTGTCGGGTAGTTTGTTGGTAATGCTGAATTATTTCTTGAAATGCATTAGCCGCAGCTTTTTCCTCCATAGCAGGATATTGCTGTATAATGGATTGCCATTGCTGATTTAAAAAGGCATGGATTTGTTGTTGTTCCATCTTTTTGCAAATTAAAAATCCTCGGACATGTTGAACTGTTTATATAAAAAAAATCAGCCTACTTTACAAGGGTGAAGCGAAGCGAAACCGTCCAAATACCAAGTACCTAGTGAAATGAAAAAAATAAAGTCTACCAAGAAATTTAATTATATTTTTCAAGGC
>JAHDBT010000703.1 GCA_020630215.1 Bacteroidota bacterium | reverse complement strand
CACTTAGCATATTTAGTTAATAACCAATGTACTAAAAAGTGATGTGTGTGTGCACATCACTTTTTGTATTTTAAATCCCTTTAATTATGGACAACATTTTTTTTGCCCTTCAAGCTAAAAGTCATGATAAGCTGCTTTTAGAGTTAATTCAAATAACAAAGGACTATAGAGATGGCATTGAAAAAAACTTGCCCGAAATTGTGATACACACACTTGGCTCGTTTACTTTTCAAGGTCATCTATTAGATATTGATTCGACAAATAAGCAGTCTATTTGTTTGCTAACTTTTAAAAATGGAATTGCCGAAGCTGCGTATATCAGTGTTGCGAGTATTGTTAATATCCAAATAAAAGAGGTAGAAAAATGGATGCACAAATTAACATGGGGAAACAAAATTAAATCGGATAGTACTAGACCAAGTAATTTAGAGATAAAAAGAAATTTGAGAGATTTTACAACAAAAATCACCAAACAATTAAATAAAGACATCAGCCTACATGCCGAGCCTGAATCGTTTGAATCGGCTATGGAAGCACTCTCTTTACTAGGACAAATTAAAGAGTTAAACATTGCTGCTTCCCTTATTAAAAGAGATGCCCTTTTACTAGATGCTTTTATAGCCAAAGTAACCAAAATTAACATTAGCAATAAGGACGAAAAAAAGCTAACAATAACAGACCAAACCCTAGAAATACAATTTCCTGCAGCTAAAGGTACGGATAGTGTTACTAGTGGAAGAAGCATCATTAAATTTTTGAACGATACTTTATAAACCACTTGTTACCAGTATATTACTGCCTGCTATTTTAACTTTAAGTTGAAGCTCTTGTAGCCCAATAATTTGCCTTACTTCTTAGTTCTAGCTCGCTCCTTTAAAGAGGGGTCTAGTTCTAATGCTTTGTGAAACAATTCTTGTGCCTTTCCTGGCTTTCCTAATTTATTATAACAATGTGCCAAGTTTACATAAGGCTTGGCATAACTCGGATTAATATCAATAGCCGACTGATAGGCTTCGCTGGCTTTGCTAATATTTTTTTGGCTTAAATAAGTGTTGCCCAAATTGTAGTAGGCCGTTGCATAATTTCCATCAATTTTAATGGCGTTTTCGTAGGCTGCTACGGCTTTGGCATATTGTTTTTTGTCGTCGTAAATCATTCCTAAACGCAAATACGTTTGGTGACTTTTAGGATTTAATGCCAGCACTTTTTCAAATGCTTTAAGTGCCGCATCCTTTTGTCCTGTATTTGATTGCGAAACACCTAAACTGTAATAAGCATCGGCAAATTTGGGGTCTAGCTCAATGGCTTTGTTAAATTGGATAACCGCATTTGCATTATCGCCCTTTTTGTTATAGGCCACGCCTAAATTGTGGTATCCTGCTGCATCGTCGGTTTTTAAGGCCACCAATTTTTTAAAAGTTTCGATGGCTGCGGCAAACTGCCCTTCTTTTAACTGTTTGGCTCCTTGTTCGTTTAGCCCTTGTCGGCTGCCAGGTGTTACTGCATTACTTGCATTGGCACTGTTTACCAAACCATTATTGGTATTTGTTGCAGACTGATTAACGGATGAGTTATTCCGCTTGTTTTTTCGGGTAGTTGTAGCTCCTTCATCGTGCAAAAAATTACTCATATTACTTAATATAAGTACCGCTGCTAAAGCTGCTACCAACATTAAAAATATTTTGCCGCTATTGTTTGACGTAGACATAATTTTTTTTTGTGTAATAGTTATTAATTTTTCATGTTTTCCAGTTGTTATGGATTATAGGGTGAATAGTATGACACAAAAAGTTTGCCGAAAAAATAGATTTGGGCCTGTTTGCCTAAGCCCCAAAAAAGTAGTTTGCACACGAGTAAGGGGAGGTTGCCTAGAGGCTATGTGCTTGTTTATTACCACAATTAGCTTTAAATGGAAATGCTAATTCCCTAACATTAAAATCTTGTAAATAATATATGGGGTGAAATGGCAAAAAATAATTGAGTTCCTTTTTACATGTTACTAAATGCTTGCACTAATTACATCTCTAATAGAACCAAAAGTGCGGTAGCGATGCTTCACAAGTTCTGCTTTAGGAATCCAAGCTACTTTGGTAATGCCTTCTTCTAGTTGAGGCGTACCGTTTTCGGCTTCGGGGCAGTACATGCGGTACCAATAAGTACTTTTTAACATGCGCTGCCTTTTATTGTTGTAGTAAGTATGATAAGTAACATTGTTTTGGTTAGTAGGCAAAAGTATGGGAGCCTGAATGCTAATTTGTTTAACGCCTGTTTCTTCGGTCACTTCTCTAATTGCTGCGTCCTTAATGCCTTCTCCTTTTTCTACTTTTCCTTTGGGCAAATCCCATTTGTTATTTCTAAATATAAGTAGGGCTTCATTGGCCTCATTAAACACAATACCGCCTGCTGCATCAATTTGCTTAAAAATACTAGCAAAATCGTTTTGCAACTTTTGTAGATCTTTGCCTACAATTTTCACTTGTTCTATTTCATTTCGCTTCGATTCTACATACCTAATTATATCCAATAAATCGTTGGTATTGTGGTAGCATAGCTGTAGCACTTTACTGCACTGATTGGGAAAATTTTCGGTTTGGTGAACTGTTAAAATAATTGGAACGTTATTTACATAGATTTTATGCATTCCTTAACTTTAATTTTAAAATACTAGGATGTTTTCTAAAAAACATGCTGTGAAGTTAAGGGAAAAATAATAATCCTCAAAAAAAAATAAAAAATGCACTATCACCAAGTACGATAAAATGCTATTTTTGCGCTTTGTTTGAAACCTTACACCAACTACCCCGTCATAAGGGACGGAGAATAAATAAGTGTCCGATTTTGAGGAAATATTTTTGTACTAGACAAGGCGGCAAAATCCGCGTTACGCCTAAGCGTAATAAGGGTTTTGTCAA
>JAHDBT010000702.1 GCA_020630215.1 Bacteroidota bacterium | reverse complement strand
TTAAAACTAAATAAAATGCTGAAAAGAAGAAGTTTTATTACAAAATCAGCTTTGGCATCGTTTGCTATACTATTAGGGCGTAATATTGTTTACGGGCAGCATCTTACCGAAGGTATTGTACCCATTTTATTACAAAACAATAACGATCCCTACTCCCTTAAAGGCAAATCGAAAAAGCTAATAGTGCTTAACGATAAGCCTATAAATGCCGAAACACCACCGCATTTATTAGATGAAGACTTTACAAGTAACGAACGTTTTTTTGTTAGAAACAATGGCATCCCACCAGAAAAAGTGAATCCCGAAACATGGACGCTAAAAATTGATGGGGAGGGTGTAAAAAAGGAACGTACTTTTACGCTTAAAGAGCTGAAAACCAATTTTAAGCACTACGAATATGCCTTAACACTAGAATGTGGCGGCAATGGACGAAGTGAATTTAATCCACCAGCTAAAGGCAATCAATGGACTACAGGGGCTGTAGGTTGTGCTAAATGGAAAGGCGTGCGCTTAAAGGATGTGCTGGAATTGGTGGGAATAAATAAGGATGCGCTATATATCGGCTATTATGGCAGCGATATGCATCTAACAGGCGATCCTAGCAAAACAACGATATCTAGGGGTGTACCTATTGCGAAGGCTTTAGAAGAACACTCCTTAATTGCTTTCGAAATGAATGGAAAGGATATTCCACTGCATAATGGCTATCCCCTCCGACTGGTGTTTGGTGGTTATCCTGCCTCTACTTCTGGAAAGTGGTTGAACAAAATAAGTGTTAGAAATAAAGTACATGACGGTGCCAAAATGGGAGGGCAATCCTATAGAGTGCCTTGCAACCCTGTAAAACCTGGTACTAAAGTAAAGGATGAAAATATGTGCATCATTGAAGAAATGCCTGTAAAATCTTTAATTACTTACCCCAAAACTGGTGCCATCATTCCGCTAAATAAAACACTAAATATTAGAGGTCATGCTTGGGTGGGAGAAGGAAATATAACGGATGTAGCGTACTCTATTGACTTTGGAAGTACTTGGACAAAATGCAACTTGAAACCAGCCATTAATAAATATGCATGGCAACGATTTTCTGCTAATATACCCTTCCCTAAATTAGGATATTATGAGGTTTGGGTAAGAGCTACCGATAACCAAAATAACAGGCAGCCTATGGTGCTGCCCCAATGGAACCCTAAAGGATATCTTAACAATGCTTGTCACAGAATAGCTATCTTAGTAGAATGAAAAAGAATAAATACGAAAAAGACGCAATTTTATTAATAGCAGAAACGACTATTAAAATTGCTGGCGTAACCTGTGTTTTGAGCATAGTATTTCTCTATTGCTTATTTCATGAACAGGTTATTAAACCTAATTTAACTGCCAATAATAAAGTAGCAATAACGAACCAGGTATCTGCTGGAACCGATGGTTTTAAAAATGGTATTCACCAATTAACGGGCTTTGTTTTCGATGAAAATGTAGATCTTGTAATTGCCAACTGTACGGCTTGTCATTCGGCAAAGTTAGTAACTCAAAATAAAGCTACCGAACAAGGGTGGAGAGATATGATAAAATGGATGCAGGAAACGCAAAATTTATGGGACTTAGGTGATAAAGAAGATAAAATTGTACAGTATTTAGTTAAAAATTATGGCCCTAGTAAACTAGGGCGAAGAGCTCGTTTACAAGTTCAAAATTGGTATAAACTACAAGACGCAGAAACTAAGTGAAAGTGAAAAAATAAATTGGGCCGTTATGATTATTCTTTTGCCCAATGCTGCGTTACAAATGCTCGCAATAGCCCGCTATTGCTGCGCTTTGTGCCTTGCCTTGAACAAAACAATCGCACATAACGGCCCAATTTATTTCTCACTTTTCACTAAATGAGAAGAATAAACTCCACCAAGCTGTGCGATTGTTTTTCTAAAGGCAAGGCGCAAAAAATGGTGAATTATTAATGTCCCATAGCCCCAGACCCACGTGTCCGATTTCACTAGGAAATTATTAACAATAAAATCCACAACCCAAAAAAAATGGGCAAAGCCCATCAAAAAAATCAAGCCAACCCCCAAATCCCCAAAATCACAGTATAAACAGAAAACCAAACCAAATACTAATAAAGTTTGGCTATCGTTAACAAATTACCTGAAAATACCTTTATTTTACAAGTAAAAAGGTCAATTCCCTCTTTTTTGTAAATTAAGGTATTATGTTTGCTGTTTGTTAAGCACCTCTACCCAAATAATCGACACATTTTTGAACGGCTCTTTTTCCGTTATACTGCGTTGCAAAGCCTCGCCGTAGCTTTTAATAGCCGCAAGCGGTTCTCTTAGCTTAAATGCATAAAAATGCATTTATTTTGCTATCGCAAAAATCGCACGTTCATACCTCCGTTTTGCGCCTTGTCTAACAAAAAAATAGCTCGCTCAAAAATGACGATTATTTAGGTAGAGGCACTTAGCACATTCATACAATTTATTGAAATCATTTTTTAGATACGACATACAACAATATGAAACAATTATTGCTCTCACTTTTTTGCTGTTGTTTTTTTTCTATTGCCTTACTCGCACAAAGCAACGAAGATATTAGGCTAGCACACGACTATTACCAAAGAGGCGAGTACGAAAAAGCGGTGGTTTTGTACGAAAAACTCTATAAAAAGAACGAAACAAGTATGCACTACTACCGCAACTATTATAAATCTTTATTGGCCATTAAAGATTTTGAAAGTGCGGAAAAGCTGGTGAGAAAGCAGATGAAAAAAATGAAAAAGAAGCCGACTTTATATATAGACTTAGGCTTGCTTTATCAAAATCAGGATGATGACGTGAAGGCGAAGGAGCAGTACGAACAAGCCTTAAAGGTAGCGCAAGCGCATGATATTCCTTCTTTGGCAAGCACTTTTTCTAATGCCGATGA
>JAHDBT010000701.1 GCA_020630215.1 Bacteroidota bacterium | reverse complement strand
TGGCTTTTTTCAATCCAGTATCATCGGTGTGTCCACCTAACTCAATTCTAACACCAGCATTATCCTTTAGTATTTTTACTAGCTTATCTAATTCTTTGTAAGATTCTTTTTTCAATTTGGCAGATGCTACGGTAAACAGTACATTTTTTAGTACTAGGCTTTTACCCTTGGTTAATGCCTTTTTATCTATCTTATCTAAGTTGGCATCTTTCGAGTTAGAAACAGCGGCATTGGCTTTTGGATCTGCTTTTCCATCTTTTCCTGCATCGGCTGTTGCACCTGCATTTGCATTTGCATCTGTTGCTGCACCGTCTGCTGCATTCGCATTTGCATCTGCATTGGCATTCGCATTACTGTTTACTACTGGTACAGGAGCTGGTGCTGGTGCATTGTAACCTCTGCCATCTAATAATAAGGCTAAAGCTTGTTTTTTGTCCATGCCTTCGTTCTCACCAGCAATGTGTGCTGCTTGCATATCCCGAATATAGGAAACCACTTTCCATCTTTCTTCTTTACTTAATTGAGAAGAATAAGACCCCATCATGTTTTTACCATAATGTACTGAGTGAAACATTTTACCTTCTGATAAAGCTAAAATATCTTCTCTAAAGTAAGAGGGCGGTGGTGGATATTTCCCTGCTTTTACGATGCTTCCATCTGCTTTACCTTTTGCACCATGACAAACAGCACAATTAATTTTATAAGCAGCAGCACCTTCTTTTTGCACTTGGTCGTGTACACTATTGTAAGGATTGCGTAGCTCTCTACCTGCTTGCTCGTAACCATTATTATCATCTGCATAATGGTAAGGCACTTGTCCTCTTGCAATCGTTCCTGCTACTGGCTCGCGTGCTGCTTTTCCATCTGCAAAAAGGATCGCCTCACTTCCGTCTGCTTGTTGGGCATTCGGGCTAGGTACGTAAATTTCGTAAGCTCTTGAGTGTGCCATATCTGGCATATACTCTCTGCCTGGAAAATCGCCACCTGCTTTACAACCTACAAAGTAGAGTGCAATGCAAAAAAGTGCGGTTATGGTAATTTTTTGATTCAACATTATTTGAATTTTTTATACCTCTGAAACAATGTCTGTTTCTTTTTTATTTTTTTTGGGGCTTCAAGATTTAGTATCGTTTTTTTTGATACGGCATCCCAAAGTATTCTGTCATTAACATTAGCAGCAGCTAAAATAATAGCAAAGTAATCTGACCACTATAAAAACTAACTACTTAAAGTGAGCGAAGCGAACATGCTGACTGCTGACAGCGAACGCAGTAAGCGATCTGACTACTGACTACTCTCTTTAATGGTGATGGGCAGGTTCATGATGGTCGTGTCCATGACCGTGACCTTCTTCCTGCTCTTCTGAGGTGAAAAGATTTGGCGGAAGTTCATTTTCTAAACGTACTTCTTTAATCTCTACAGCACCTGTTCCTTTTAATAGTTCCGCAATTTTCATTGCTTCGTCATCATCTTGATATTGCTTACGGCAAAAAGCCAGTACAAAGCGGTCGTCGGTAATGCGAGGGTCAACAATTTCGGCATCACGGAAAATACTAAATCCATTACGGATATAATAAGTAATTACCATCCCTACTGATGCAAATAAAACGGTTAACTCGAACATGATAGGACCAAATGATGGAAAGTTAAAAAACGGCTTACCACCATAAATTTGCGGCCAATCTATTGCACCAATATAAGTTAATGCAGATAAAGCAAACAAAGTACCTGTTGCACCAAATAAGAAACCTGCGGTATGCAAACGAGTATCTTGTAAACCCATTGCATGGTCTAAACCGTGTACAGGAAAGGGCGTAAATGCTTCATGGATATGAAACCCCTCTTTGCGGATTTTTGACACAGCGTGTAAAAGCGTATCATCATCATCGTAAGCTCCTATTAAATATTTATGTTTCATGACAGATTATTGTTATTGTTATATTGCTGAACGGCTTAATTGTTTAACTGTTTTATTGCTGAACGGCTTAATTGTTTTAGTGCTAAAGTTAAAACTGTTCTTGCTAAACAATGGCGAAACGAAGTGTAGCGGTTTAATACCAACTACTATCTATCCGCTACCAAATACCAGCCTAGCTTAAACATTAAATTCTTTTGCTTTATACTTATCTAACTCATCAGCAGGTAAACCGTGTTTTTGGTGACGTTCTGCTTGTTCTTTTTCTCCAATGGCGTTTAAGTAATTATCGCCAGAAGTTTTTAAGATAGATTTCACCTCCGCTACTGCTACTACTGGTAAGAAGCGGCAGAACAATAGGAACAAGGTCATGAAGATACCCATTGTACCTACAAAAATACCTACCTCTACCCATGTAGGAGAATAGTATAACCAACTAGAAGGAATATAATCACGGTGTAGCGAGGTTACGATAATTACGAAACGCTCGAACCACATACCGATATTAATTACGATTGATAAGATGAAAGTAAATACCACACTACGACGTATTTTCTTGAACCAGAAAAACTGCGGTGAAATTACGTTACAGGTCATCATCGCCCAATATGCCCACCAATAAGGTGCAGTTTCAACGCCTAGCAAGGGTCCAAACACAACGGGGTCGGCAACACGGTTACGAACAAAAGCAAATTGCTCGTAAGGATTAAAAGAGTACCAGGCAATAAAGAACTCGGTTAAGTAGGCAATCCCTACAATAGAACCCGTCATTACAATTACCTTATTCATCGACTCGATGTGGGCAATGGTAATATAGTCTTTCAAGTTCATGAGTTGTCGAGCTACTAACATCAGCGTTAGTACCATTGCGAACCCTGAGAAAATCGCACCTGCCACAAAATAAGGTGGGAAGATGGTGGTGTGCCATCCAGGTATTACCGACGTTGCGAAGTCAAAACTTACAATAGAGTGTACCGAAAGTACTAATGGTGTTGCTAAACCTGCTA
>JAHDBT010000700.1 GCA_020630215.1 Bacteroidota bacterium | reverse complement strand
TACATCGCCTCCGCTACTACACTTTGCACTTCGGGAACCATGCGTTTTAACAAACCCTCAATACCTTGCTGCAAGGTAACACTCGATGATGGACAGCCGCTACAAGCTCCTTGCATACCTAGGGTAACAATGCCTTCTTTATAATCCCGAAAAACAATTGCTCCCCCATCCATTTCTACGGCTGGTTGTACAAATTTGGTGAGCATTTCCTTAATTTTTTTCACCACCTCTGGGTCCGATTCATTTACTCGGTTAGGATCGCCATTAGGTTGAGCATCTAGCATTTCTTGTATGCCAGCCTCATCAATAATAGGATGACCATCTGCTACATATTGGCGAATAAACTCCCGTAATGCAGGCGTAATTTCAAACCATTCGGTTTCTGGGGTTTTGGTTACCGTTACAAAATTGTTCATAATAAACACCCCTTTAACGTACTCAAACTCGGTAAACAAGGCCGTTGCCAATGGCGAGGCACCTTCGGCATCTGCTGGCTTAGGAAAATCAACGCTGTTTTTGGGAAACAACATGCGGTTCATTACAAACTTCATGGTTTCTGGATTGGGCGTTGCTTCTGAATATATACTTACAACTATACTATTTGGCTGCATAAAATTAATTTTTAGAAGTACTCAATAAAGTCTATTGCTCACGAATAGGCAATCTGTACTACAATAACTTATTTTTTATCATTTACTAGTACTGTGTACTAGGTTCTTAGGAAGGAACAAATCTACCCTCCATTTGGTTTGCAAAAATACAAAAAACTAGTGGTAAAGGCGAATATTATTTATAATGGGTCTAAATAAGGACGTTTTTTTAACAGTTGCTCCTAGTGTATCTTTTCTCAAAATGTGTTATATTTGTAATTGTTTACTCCTAAGTAATTCTAAAAACCTTTAAACATGATAAGATTAATAACAACAACCTGCCTAGCCTTATGGCTATTTTGTGCAGCATCTTTGCCTATAAAGGCACAATTTCATTCCTTTATACCAACTTGCTCTTTTTCGACAGAAACCCCTAGTTTAGATGTAGTTGGTTTAACTTTAATTGGCGACGACCTCCCTCCTATTACAGAAGCAGCGGAGGGTCCTTTGGAAGCCAATTACAATTTTGAGGTGTTTTGCCTAACCGCACTTTTTACCAATACCAGCGATGAAGCCCTAAGTTTTCGTTGGGGTTTTGGTGATGGCGATACCGCTTATGTTACACATCCTACACACGTTTATGAGTATCCAGGTACTTATATTACTACCTTAGAAGCAATTAATGGCGTTAATGGCTTAGTTAGTTTTTCCGACACCATTGTGGTTGATTACTGTTCTGATATTACCAGTATTGTTGGACAAACATTTAACTATGCGGTTTATCCAAATCCCGCTACTAAAGGACAAAGTATTAACTTCGAGTTTAACCAACTAAATGCGAATCATCAGTATCAATTATTGGTGTACAATATGCTTGGTCAACAAATGCAAATGCTGCCTTACTCGGCAAATGATGCTAGTAAACGGCTTGAGGTAAGTACTTGGCCAGGCGGACTATATGTTTACCAACTGGTTGACGAAACAGGTAAAGTTTTAGTAGAAAATAAATTAATGATTGGGTATTAATCCATCACCCTATTTATACAATAGCATTACACTGGAAATTTATAAACACTTATAAGTTTCCAGTTTTTTTATGCCCTATTACTAAAAATAAATTTGCACTCCTCCCTTAATAAGCTTTATATTGCAGGCTGTTTTTTATCCTTAGTAAAAAGGGATAAATAAAGTAAACTCGAATAACACAAACAATGAAACGAATTAACTTTTGTGCAGGTCCTGCAATATTGCCGCCTAGTGTATACAAACAGGCAGCCGAAGCAGTTGTAGATTATAAAGGTTTGGGCTTATCACTACTAGAAATCTCTCACCGTACCGATTGGTTCGACGAAATTATTCATGGTGCTAGAGGTTTAGTAGCCGATATGATGCAATTAAATGATGATTACGACGTACTATTTTTAACAGGTGGCGCTAGTAGTCAGTTTGCTTTAGTCCCTTTTAATTTGTTACCAACTAACGGAACAGCTTGTTATATTGATACAGGGCGTTGGTCGGATAAGGCAGTAAAAGAAGCGAAATTGTTTGGTAATGTAAAAGTAGTTGCATCCTCTGCCAAAGAAGGGTACAAGCATATTCCTAAAAATTTTGAGCTAGGAACCGATTGCACCTACCTACATCTTACCACCAACAACACCGTATCAGGCACACAAATGCATCAACTCCCCGAAGTACAAGCACCAATTGTTGCAGATATGTCTTCGGATATTTTTTCTAAACCAATGGATGGCAAGGACTATGGATTGATATATGCTGGCGCACAAAAAAACGTAGGGGCTGCTGGCACTACGCTTGTGGTAATACGCAAGGATTTACTAGGAAAAGTACAACGAGCAATTCCTACCATGTTGGATTATCGCACGCATATTAAACACCTTTCTTTATTTAATACGCCACCTGTTTTTCCTATTTATTGCTGTTACCTTACCTTGCAATGGGTACAAGCACAAGGACTCGAAACCATTGCCGCCAACAATAAAGCCAAAGCCGATTTAATTTACAACGAAATTGATAGAAATGGCTTATTTACTGGCTACACCGCCTTAGCAGATCGCTCTTTAATGAATGCAACTTTTGTTTGTACCAATCCAGACTTAGAAAGTACTTTTTTACAAACCCTAGAAGAAGCTGGCTGTATTGGCTTAAAAGGACATCGCTCGATGGGGGGCTTTAGGGCAAGCATGTATAATGCAATGGACATTGCTGGTGTGCAAGTGCTTGTGGATGTGATGCAGGAGTTTGAACGGAAATTAGGGTAAGGATTTTTGATTCTTGATTTTTGGTATTCGATTTTTGATTTTTTTTATGCTGACG
>JAHDBT010000699.1 GCA_020630215.1 Bacteroidota bacterium | reverse complement strand
GTTGGAGATTTTTGATTCTTGATTTTTTTTATTTAAAATTTAAGATCGAAAATTTGGCATGTTTCAGCAGTCTTAAAAGATAGTTGACACTTTTAGCTGCAAGCCACCCGCTTTATGCCCGTTACGCTCCAGCCGTGAGGCTGGAACGGGCGTTCATTTTTACAAAAAATGAACGCAGGGTCAAGCGTTCCGCTTGAGCCAAACGGTATTCAAGCCTGCGGCTTGTAAAAGTTTCGATTTTAATTTGCTCTTAGCACAATTCACGAAGTGTCAAGTAAAACTTATAGTAAATGAAACATGCCGAAAATTTAGTATTTAAAATTTATTTACCTGCTAACGTTGTGGATTTTTGATTCTTGAAATTCGATTTTTGTTTTTTTTATATGCAGATGTTATGGATTTTTGATTTTCCCCTAAAATAAATTCTAGGGCTACAATGTCGGTCATCCCTACGGGATTTCGGAATTGTTTTTTTGCACAACATGCCGTCCATCCAAATTCAGACAATTACGCCAGCATAGCATCCAAAACATCCAAACATCCAAACATCCAAACATCCAAACATCCAAACATCCAAACATCCAAATTCAGACAATTACGTTAGCATATAAAATTTAAGTAACAAAAAAAACATTGTTCCTTAAAATTTAACCCTAAAAAATAACAAGCATGAAATTCATTAAAAATATATTCGGCAAAAACAAAACCAATACACCTGCCAAACAAGGAAACAATTTACCCATTCCTAGTTACGAACAAGCAGGTTTACGAATGGGACAGCCACAGCATGCAGGTGCATTATCCGTCATTCCATTATTAGGAGCCGATTTAAACAATGGCATCGAATACCTCGCACCACTTTCTGGAATTAAGGTTTCCAAGGTGGAGGGTTATGGTAATATTGAGTTGGCAAATAATGCCGCAAAAGGATTGGCAATTGTACCTTTACATATTGGCTATATTCAGCACGGCGCACAAAATCACGCCCTTTGTCGCTCGGGATTCTTGGCGGCTGGACAAAAAATGTTCTTCAAAGATGCTTGTTGTGTACAGGCTTCGCAAGGCGGATTTTTGGCAGAAAAAGAACAGTGGTTTTTTATTTTACCTATTGAGTTGCGTAAAGCCGCCCTACAATTACGAGGTAAAGTAGGCTACGATAAATTGTGGCCCAGTATTACCAAAGTCAATACGCATCACGGCCGTAAATCGCGTGGACACTTGGATGAAATTGTGGTAAAAATGCGAAACGACCTAAATATTTTTAGCAATCGTTTTGAAACCATAGAAGGACAAAGAGGTGCCTTGTTTTTTATTGATGGACAATATGCAGGCGCAGAAATTGCGCCAACACAAGCCTATTTCCAAGAACTATTTGCCCCGCTATTAAACTTCTGCTACGGCCCAGCAGCCTTTAAAGTAGAAGTACAAAAAGAAGCCGTTTCTAAAGAAACAATTGCGCCCTTTAATGTACAATCGCTACCCGAATTAAAAGCAGCACTACAACAAGATCGGGAGCAAAAAGCCGTACAATTATTTGATGCGATGACCAAAGTAACTGCCAATACGGTAGAATTAATTCCAGAAGAAAAGTTTTTAAACCTAGAATTAAAAACCGTAAAAAGCAAACAACTCAATGGGCAAATTGTAGTTAATAAAGAACAACTCGTTTACGCTTCTGTATTTGCGGAGGCGTTTGCAAAGGCTTAATTTATACTCATCCACATCGGGTTTTGTGCAAATAGTTGTTTAAGTTTACATCAAGCGACACGCTTGAAGCCCGTTACGCTCCAGCCTGTAGGCTGGACCAGGCGTTCTTTTTTTTACAAAAAAGGAACACAGGGTCAAGCGTCTCGCTTGAGCCGTTTGGGTTTCAAGCCTCTTGGCTTGTAGCAAAAAAGGCAAACACTTGCAACAAAAATACAATGCAATAATTTATATAAAATACACAAAATATAACATAGCCTAGTATAGCAACTATATTATTTTAAATAAAAAGCAGTTTGCATCTTTTAGTAACTTAGAAGATACAGACTGCTTTTTTATTTTTGTATTAAAAAAACAATGCTGCTCTAAATGTTCACATTTTAGAAAGAATAATTAACCATCATTAACCCTCCATTTTTAGAGACAAATGGGGTAAAGCTTAAATCTGATTTATTTTTTGTTTCATGTAATTTAGGAATTAAATAACCTACTAAAGACCCCACACCTGCACCAACTAAAATATCTGTCGGAAAGTGTGCCCCTGCACTGTAGCGCATTACCCCTACGGTAGTTGCCGCTAACAAAGCCCCTGTCCAAACGTAAGGTTTAAATTTAGAATTAGGGTGATACTGCGAATAAACCGAAGCAAAAAATACCGTAGTAGAAAAAGCCCAAGTTGTATGTCCAGAAAAGAAAGAGCGTTTAGTTTCCGAATCTAATTTTTCTTCTAAAGGAGCTTTCGAGTTATAAGCAAAAGGTCTAACTCGCTGTGCTAAACCTTTGCCGTAGGAAGGTAAAAATACGCCATGCAACATCGTTTCTAAATACATCACACTAATAATTCCGAAATCACTTTTTGTTTCTTTGTTTCCTAGTAACAAAAATGGAGACGCTGCACTCGCTACTAAAAACACATCGCTTACTCGTGCAGCAGTTTCCGAATAATTTTTAGTTGCGCCTCTATCAAAGGCATTTACATCCATCCTATTTAATCCATTAATTTCTGCGAGTGTCATTTCCTCAATACTGTCGTCAATACTAGAACTAACAAATGCAGAAACAATTCCTGTTCCTATAATCAAACCATCTGTTTTCCAACTAAGTTTGTAGGGCGATTGTGTATAAGCATTTTGAATAGTAAATAACAATAAACAGGAGATTAATAATACAATTACTTTGGGAGTTGCCATAGTGTTTTAATTTATTAATTTAAGAAAATATAAAATAAATATTAAA
>JAHDBT010000084.1 GCA_020630215.1 Bacteroidota bacterium | reverse complement strand
AAATGATTCCCCATGAACTTCTTCCCAATTAAGGTGTACAAAACCATTAACAAGCAGGCAAAAAACTAAAATTTAAACAATTATTACAGCAATTTAGGGCAATCTTCCTTATTTAGCCATGTTTTTTGTTATTTTTGCTCGTTCAAATTAATGATATAGAAATGTTATAGAGGAGAAGTGCTGGGTCTTGCTATTAAAAAGACAAAATCTAGTAGCAAATAAAGCAGTTATCCTACAACATTACCCAAGTAACCAAGCTCAAAATAATTTTCTTTCATGAGTTTACAACAATTTAAAACCATTAATGACCTAGCAGGGTGGCTCGTTTTCTTCATTGCAGCGGTTGTATACACGCTTACCATGGAATCGACTGTAAGTTTATGGGATTGTGGGGAGTTTATTACCTCTGCCTCCATGCTACAAGTTGTTCACCCTCCTGGCGCACCTTTATTTTTAATGATAGGACGGATGTTTAGCTTCCTAGCAATGGGCGATGCGTCGCTTGTGGCTTTGAGCTTAAACTTTATGTCGGCCATTTCTTCGGGTTTTGCCATGTTATTTTTATTTTGGATTACCTCGCACCTCGCACGGCGTATGTTAGTAGCCAGAGACGATACCGAAATTCCGTTTGATAAAGTAGTGGCCATTATTGGCGCAGCATTTATAGCAGGTTTAACAGGCACCTTCCTCGATAGTGTGTGGTTTTCGGCAGTAGAAGGTGAGGTGTATTCCATGTCTTTACTCTGCACCTCCATTGTAGTGTGGGCCATGTTAAAATGGGAAGAACGTGCCGATGAACCCTATGCCGATAGATGGCTTTTGTTTATTGCCTTTTTAATGGGATGCTCTATTTTTGTGCACTGGTTAAACTTGTTAACCATCCCAGCACTATCTTTAATTTATTATTTCCGCAGACACAATGCCACCCTTCCAGGCGCATTTGTAGCCTTGGGTGTTTCTATTTTAATCCTCGGTTTTTTCTTGAAATTTATTATTACTGGCTTAGTAGATATTGCCGCTTGGCTCGAATTAACCCTTGTAAACAGCATGGGACTGCCGTTTAATAGTGGCGTTGTTTTGTTTATGATATTGTTGTTTGCGGGCTTAATAAGTGGACTTTGGTTTACCAAGAAAAACAATATGCCTTTAGTACACAATGGACTTATTGGCTTTATGTTTATCCTTATTGGCTACTCTACGATTACCACAACCGTTATCCGTTCTAATGCAGGACCTAATATTGATATGAACAGCCCTAGGGATGTTATCTCTTTAGCCTCGTATTTAAAGCGGGAACAGTACGGATCTCGTCCGTTTTTAACAGGTTACTACTATACTTCTCCAGTATCGGATGTAGTAGAAATTGGTAAAAAATACCAACGTGGTAGTGATAAATACGATATTGTTGGCGAAAAAATTGACTATGAATACAAGGGCAAAAAAATCTTTTTCCCTCGTATTTACGATTCCGCGCACAAAGCCAGATATGAACGGGGCTTAGGATTGAAAAAAGGACAAAAACCAAGTTATGCCGATAACTTGCGTTTCTTTTTCGATTACCAAATTGGACACATGTATGTGCGCTACTTTATGTGGAATTTTGTAGGCCGCCAAAACGATGAACAAGGATTATGGGGAAGTCGAAAGGAAGGAAATTGGGTAAGCGGTATTAATGAAATTGATGGAATGCGGCTAGGCGACCAAAAGAATTTACCTGCCCATATTACCGATACGCCCAACCGAAACACCTTTTATTTTATTCCTTTATTGCTAGGATTACTAGGTTTGGTTTTTCATTTTACCAACGATAAACGGCGTGCTACGGTAGTGCTATTGCTCTTCCTGTTTTCGGGAGTTGCCATTATTATACAAGGTAACTCGCCACCCGTTGAACCTAGAGAACGGGATTATATTTTTGCCGCCTCCTTTTATGCCTTTGCCATTTGGGTAGGACTAGGCGTAATTGCTTTATACGACATTTTTAAATCGAAAATATCGGGCGAACCAGCAGCGCTTGCCGCAACAGCCATTGCCTTTATTGCCCCTTTACTAATGGGTTTTCAAGGATGGGACGACCACGACCGTAGCGGACGTTTTGCTGCTCGTGATTTTGCCGCCAATTACCTCAACTCTTGTGCACCTAACTCCATTATTTTTACACAAGGCGATAACGATACTTACCCCTTATGGTATGCACAAGAGGTAGAAGGAATTCGTAGGGATGTGCGAGTGGTAAACCTTAGTTTATTGGGTGTTGATTGGTATATTAACCAGTTGCGTAGAGAAGTAAACGATGCCATTGAAGTGCCGATGAGCATGCAAGCTAAAGATATTAGGGGAACCAAACGGGATATTGTTTACTTTAAAGAAAATCCGAATATTGCACCCCCAGGCTCTCACCTAGAATTAAGCAATGTGCTTGAATTTGTTAAAAGCGATAATTTAAGCACCAAGCTACAAGGAGAGGTAGATTATTACCCGACTCGCTCTTTAAAAATAACCGTAAACAAGGAAAATTTACGTAAACAAAATGCCGTTGCTCCCGAAGCTGCCGCTGATGTTGTAAATGAGCTAAAATGGACGCTGAACAAAAAAAGCCTCTATAAAAACGACTTAATGGTGCTAGACATTATTGCCGCCAATAATTGGAAAGTGCCTATTTACTTTGCCATTTCGGTAAGTCCAGAAAGCTATTTAGGTTTAGAAAAATATTTTCAGCTAGAAGGATTGGCTTACCGCTTAATGCCCATACAAGTAGTGCCACCTGTTGACCCACTAACGGGACGACCTGATAGAACCCAAAGAGGACAGGTAAACCCAGATGTGATGTACGAAAACTTAATGAATAAGTTTAGGTTTGGTAATATTGATGAAGAAGGCATACATGTAGATACCGACTTGCGAAGAATGATTGTAAACTTTAGAGGCAACTATGCTCGTTTAGCCAATGCTTTAAGTGCTAGAGGCGATAAGGAAAAAGCCATTGAAGTACTCGACCGTTCGCAAGAGTTAATGCCCGACCATGCTTCGCCCTACGATTTTTACATGTTTACCACCATCGACGCTTACTACCAAGCAGGTGCTTACGAAAAAGCCAATGAGTTAACCGAACTTGTGGCTACTCGTTTAGTAGATGAGTTGGAATATGTTAAAACGCTCTCTAAAAAAGACCAAAAAGCATGGGAGCAAGAACTACAATTAAACGAGTATTTTATCCGCAAATTTCAAGTAACCGCCGAGGAAAAAGGACAAAGGAAATTTGCTGATAAATTGGAGCAGATGTTACGAGGGGTGAAGTAATTGTTTCTCTCTATTTTGAATATGAACAGCTAAAAAGCAGCAGGAAAAAATAACCCTGCTGCTTTTTTTTGCGAAAAAAGACATTTCCATGTATCCTTTCGACATGTTTATCTAAACGTTAAAAGTAGTTGACATTAAGCCGGGAGGCTGGTCTAGGCAGCAGTGTCAAGCGTCTCCGCTTGAGCCAAACGGGTTCAAAACCTTCAGGCTTGTAGTAAAAAGTGTAAACCGCTTGGATAAACATGTCAAAATCACAGTTCAAAAATCATCTGTCAACTAAATTTTCAATCTTAAATCTTCCATGAACCTCCTTCTAGCATCAGCATAAAAAAATCAAGAATCAAAAATCCCAATCGTCCGCATAAAAAAAAAATCTAAATTCTAAATCTTCAATGAATCCCCTCCAACCTCTTCCATAGGAGTAATATAGCCCAATTGCGTTAAAACCTCGGTAAGTACAACTCGCAAAATAGTGTAGCACGGAATAGCCAAAATCATACCTGGAATACCTGAAATAGTGGCGGCAACCCAAACTAACAAAAATATTTCTAATGGATGGGCTTTAATGCTGCTCGAAAAAATATAGGGTTGAAAAAAGCTATTGTCGAGTAATTGCACAATTAAAAATACGGTAAGCATTTTTAGTCCTAGCGGTAATAATTGGCTGTATTCTAAATACTCGATGCTGGTAGTGATGCCTACAAAAATGCCAAAAATCATCCCAAAAACAGGACCAATGTAGGGGATAATGTTGATAACGCCCGCAAAAAAACCGATTAAAAAAGCATTGGGTACGCCTAGTATAAACATGCCTAAAGTTACCAAAAAAGTAATCAGCGTCATTTGTATTAAAACACCTATAAAATAACGAGTTAATAAATGTTGGGTTTTGTGAACTACCTGTGCAAAAATGCTTTCGAGATGACGAGGTACGAGTTTAAATGCCGTTTCGTAAAAGAGTTTGCTATCGGTTAAAAAGAAAAAGGTGATAAAACTGATGGAAAAAATGGCGGCAAAGACGTTTCCTAATATGCCTACAAAAGAACCAAAAATATTGGACAAATTTCCCATGTTAAAAAACGAAGTAATGCTTTCTCTTAAAATAACCGACGCACTTTTTTCTCCATTATTAAAACTATACTGCACTAAAAATTTATCTAATTCTTTTAATGGTTTCGATAAGGTAGCAGATAATTCGATAACATTAATTTGCGTAAGCCCTCGAACTTGTTCAATAATAACGGGTAAAAACAGCGAGATAAATCCAAAAATGCCAAGGTAAAATCCTACCAAAGTTAAGCCTGCACACAATCCTTTGGGAAGGTGCCATTTGCTAATTTGTATTTGCATTAAAATAGTAAACAAAGGTTTGCCAAGCAGCGAAAAAATCCCTGCAATAAGGATGTAAGTCAATATCGTTTGTAGGTAGTACAAACTAAAAAGACCTAACAAAATAAGTAAGGCAATAAGTATGAACTTAATAAAATTGTTCATGAATTTAGGATTTGTTTAGTAGGAAACAACGTTACTTACTATTCAGCATTTGCTAAATATGTAGTAGAACGTAGAAAGTACGCTTCGCTTAAAGTATAAGTGATGGATGCATTTACCACCTAATTTAACAAAACGGCTTTAAAGTCTTTATACTTTATACAAAAGTGCTTTCTACTTGTTACTGAATAGTAAAGCAACAACAATGGAATGGGTTAAGCTTTTAATATTTTATTGTGTAGATTTGCGGTAAAAGAAAGAAGTCGTTCGTATTTTAGTAACGAATGTAAGGAAATTTTAATAAAAGTGAGGGACTGTTATCACTTTTTTGATAATCCCCCTCAAATAACTGTTAATATAATGAAAGAAAATCAAGCGGCGTTTATGCAAGAAGCCATCCGTTTATCTATTGAGCAGATGCGTGCAGGTAAAGGTGGTCCCTTTGGGGCAGTAGTGGTAAAAGATGGACAAATTATTGCCAGAGGATTTAACCAAGTTACCTCTAGCAACGACCCTACCGCACATGCCGAGGTTACTGCCATCAGAGAAGCCTGTAAAGCACTGGGAACGTTTCAGTTAGAAGGTTGTGAACTATATACAAGCTGCGAGCCATGCCCAATGTGCCTAGGAGCTATTTACTGGGCCAGACCCGATAAAGTATATTACGCAAACACACAAGTTGATGCCGCTGCTATTGGTTTCGACGACCAGTTTATTTACGACGAAATTGCCATCCCCATGCCACAAAGACGCATCCCTTTTGTGCATTTTATGCGAGAAGAAGCATTGACCGCCTTTAAGGAATGGCAAGAAAAAGAAGATAAATTGGCCTATTAAGCATCGTTATTTTTAGAAATACGAAAAGTACCTGTTTTTCTATTTTTTGTCCTAGTAAGGGAAAGCTTTTGTAGCTTATCTTTGAGGTATTATTTAAAATCAATATTCAAAAGTCATGCAAAAATACAATTTACTACTTACAGGCATAACGTGTATTTTTCTATTTACAAGCTCTTTTTTACAAGCACAATGGGTGCAACAAACTAGCAATAGTACCGAAAACTTATTGGCAATTAGTATTTACGATAATACCATTTGCGTAGTAGGAGAAAATGGAACAATACTAAAATCGACCAATGGGCAAACCTGGGAAACGCTTACTTTGGATGCTGGTATTGACTATCATTTAAGCGATGTACAATTGGTAGATGCAACCGTTGGTTATGCTTGCGGGCAAGGGGATTTTTTAAAATCGACAGATGGCGGCAATACTTGGTTGCCCTATGGTACCGAAAATTACCAAGCCAATAGTTTGTGGTTTGCCGATGCCCAAGCAGGGATGTCTTTAAGTATAAGCGACCAAAAAGTGACGCAAGATGGAGCAGATACTTGGGACTTGGGCAATGCTGTTTTTGATGTGTTTATTTCTAAGCCAGCTCCTATTGATAATAATACCGCTTTAGTTGCGTCGCAATACGGAAATTTATACCAATTTACTTTAGATGATGCCGCTATGACTATTATAGGCAGTAGCATTTTTGATAGTTCGCAGGCAGTAAAGGATATGCATTTTACTAGTGCCAATATTGGTTATGCTGCTGGCGAAATGGGCTTATTAATGAAAACCATTGATGGCGGACTGACTTGGGAAATAATAGGACAGGAATTGAGCGAAAACGTTGATTTTAATGCCATTTTATTTGTAGACGACAACACGGGTTATGTAGCGGGAGATATGGGACGCATTTACCAAACAACCGATGCAGGCGCAACTTGGAATTACCTACTAAACCCGACTTACACTAATTTGTACGATATTGCAGTAGCCGATAATGGCATTGTGTACCTAGTAGGCGAGGAGGGCGTTATTTTAGCATCGGTAGCGAGTGCTTGTGGTAGTTTTGGGCTGGTTTCGGTAACACTTTCTAGTACCGACCCTAATATGGTGGAGGTAACGGTGAATAACCAAAGCAATTATTTTGTCAATTATCCATCCATTCAAATTGTAGATGCACAAGACGTTGCCTTTATTAATCCCGATAATATGGTTGACTTTTTTGGTCATGCCGAAAACTCTTACCTTACCTACACCGTACCACATAATATCAACCTCAACACAATTGATGGTACCAATAATCAGCGCAATGGAACGCTATATATTTACGAAAGTTTTTCTACTTTAATTTGTTCTATTCCTATAAGTTTTACCATTCAATTTAAACTGCAATTAAAAGCCTATTTGCAGGGAACGTACAATACTGATACGGATATGATGGATGCCAATGCCGTGTCTTTTTTACCCAATAGCCAACCCTACAATAACAGTCCTTGGAACTATAACGGAACAGAAACGCCTATTAACAACCCCCTCGATTTTGTAGTAGATTGGGTGCTGGTAGAATTACGCAACGCAAACAATCCCGAAACCATTATAGAAACACAAGCTGCTTGGATGCTAAACGACGGCACGATTACCAATATGTTTTTCGATTATACTTATGGTATACATGGCGTTGCTTTCGAGAAAGTAGCAGGCAACGAAAATTACTATGTAGTGCTTAGGCATCGCAATCATGTAGATGTAATGAGTAGCACAGCCATTAGTTTGCCCAACAATGCCCCCCTCGATTTTAGCACCACAAGCAATGTACAACAAGGAAATAATCAGCTAGTAGAAATAACGCCAGGTGTACATGCGCTCGCAGCAGGAGATTTTAATGCCGATGGGATTATTAATGTTTTCGATTTTAATGAATTTACTGCACAAGCCGCTAGTACTAACAATTACTATAGCTGCGATGCCAATTTAGATGGCAACGTGAGTATTGCCGATTTTAACGCTTATATGCCCAACGCTAGTCATATTGGTATTGGTTTAATTCGGTATTAGATAACAAAAGTAGTATGTATTTTTGTGGTAGGCAGCAAGTAGAAAGATTAGAAAAATTTGTTAATAATTGCCTAAGCAAGTCCTTTTTACTAAATTTGTTATTCTTCCTGTAAAAGCGAAATTTCTCGCAAACGGTTCAATAAAAGCGTAGCAAATGTTATCGAAAAATATAGAATTTGATAAACTGGATTTGCAAATCCTTTCCATTTTAATGGACGATGCCAAAGTGCCCTACACCAAAATTGGGGAAGCCCTTTTTGTATCGCCAGGAACGGTGCATGTGCGGATGAAAAAAATGGAAAGTTTAGGCATTATTAAACGCCACCAATTAATTGCCAATTACGAAAAATTAGGCTTTGATGTAACCGCTTTTTTAGGCGTATACCTACAAAGCAGTTCTATGTATATAGAGGTGCTGAATGGATTGCGCCAAATTCCAGAAGTAGTAGGCGCACATTATACTACAGGGGTTTACAGCATGTTTGCCAAAATTGTTTGCCGAGATACCAATCACTTAAAAGAAGTGCTGCACGATAAAATTCAACAAATAAAAGGCATACAACGCACGGAAACGTTTATCTCTTTAGAAGAAGGTATTAATCGACCGATTAAATTGATTGAGGAAGAGCTGTAGATTTTTGATTTTTGAAATGTGATTCTTGATTTTTGATTTTTTTCCTGCTGACGCTAGGGAGGGGATTCATTTAAAATTTTTATGCTGACGCTAGAGAGGGTTGATTTTTGTTTTTTCCTTTCGATACTAACGAAGTATCCAAAAAATCCCTACATCCCGACCATCCAAATTCAGACATCTTTTCCTGCTGAATGGCTAGGAAGGTTTCATTAAAAATTAGGAGTTAAAGTTTGTATAATTCATATTTTTACCTTGCTAACGTTTTTGTCTATAAAGCCAATCCCCTCCACTAAAAATCTTTCTACTTTTTACAAAAATACCTATTACTAAAAAAACAAGTTGCAGCGAAGCGGAACCGTCCTAGTACTCTCTACCATCTACCAATTACAAAAAAAAACCTACTCTTCCATTACCAAAACATTTGCTCTTTCTTGGTTTCTTTTTTCCTTTAAAAAAATAACCCATGCTCGTACGCCTAGTACGGCAGCTAATAATAAACTTACCCAATGCATAGGCTGCGGAAAAAAGCGTCCAAACAGCACCACTACAATCATAAAAATACTGGTTACCCAAAAATAACCTTTTAACATAGGAGCGCGTTTTTTGCGTAGCAGCATAAAAGCAATGGGTAAATGCAAGGGAAAAGCCCACAACATATTTAGGTTGCGGTAAGTTGGCCCATGATCGGTTGCCAGCCACATAAGGAATAAAATGAAGCCGGTGAGTCCTGCTAAACCAAACAAAAATGTATCGAACGGATATCTTAACGGCGTGCGTTTAAAAGAGCAATAAGAACCCAATACCACCAAAATTAACAACAACAAAGCAATATTAAAAGGCTGCAATAAAGACCAAGTAGCAGGTATTTCTTCGGCTTCAAAAATGGTGGTTTTTTCGGCAACTAAAGGCTGTCCGTCTAAAGTGGCATTGTCGAAGGCGTACATGAGTTCGTAGGGTAAAAACTGGTACTCTTGTGTGGTAGCAATGCGGTCGGTAGGTAGCCCTAGGATGAGGTGAATGCCCCAATCGCCCCAAGGACGGTTGTTGAGGTAAGGCTGTAGTAAATCTCTAAAGGTTTGTTGGGTGTCTACCTCTTTGTATTGTAGTCGTTCGCCTAGCTGTTCATTTAAAATATCTCGTATTCTGCTAGAGCAATTGTCGAAGAAAAAGTCGTATAGGTAGACTCTGTTTTCGGGGAGGTAGTTGTTTTCTAGGAAATCGAAAAAGGCTTTTTTCTCTTCGTTGTTGAGGCGCAATACCTGTTCGTAAATAGACCGATTGTTGCGTTTGTAAACTCGTACAAAACTGCTGTAGTTGTTTCGGGATAACTGGTATGCTAATTTTCCTTTTACAAAGTTGAAGTAAAAATTAGGCGCACCAAAATTAAAAGTGCCGTAGTTATATATCTTATCAAATTTTAAAACAGGATCTTGCACCCGTACTGCACTGTGTCCAAAGGCAGCATATAAATCATCGGCAGGGCTGCAAGTAATTAAACTTATCTTCGCTTCTTCCGATAACTCCGCAGCATACACCTTATTGGTAGTACCTAACAATAGTAGTAAAACCAAGCTTACCAATGCCATCCCAAAACAAAAATTTTTACGAATCCAATTACCCATTTGTATAGTATTATTTTAATGGCTTCAAGATAATTGTTATTGGTGAGATTTGGAAGGAAAAGGAAGATTTTGGACTTATTTTTAATAAGTTGCTAACAAAAAGCAGATCTAATAATAGGTGTTGAAAACCAAAAATGGGCGATAAACGACCTTTTTACAGTAGACTTAATACAAAAAAGACGCTCTTTTTAACAATGATAACCACTTTTGGAACAAAAGAAAATAAGTATTACATACAACAAGTGCTACGAAAATCTCCTCCCCTCTATCACCTTAAAAAATGCCTCCTTTTGCCCTTTGCTAATTGGTATATCTTGCCCCGCAATACGCACCATGTTTCCTTCAATATGCTCAATGTGTTGTAGGTTAATGATGTACGAACGGTGTATACGCATAAATTGTGATGCTGGTAATTTTTCTAGGATGGCACTTAGGGAAAGTAGGGTAATAATTTTTTGTTGTTGATTCGTGTTTTTAGCATTTCCTGTAGGAAGATTGGTATGTATCCGAATGTATTTTTGTACGCCTTCAATAAATAATACTTCCTCAAATTTTAATTTAATTACCTTCGCATCTGCCTTTACAAAAAAGTAATTCTCTGTAGGAACGGTTGTTTTTATTGCTGTAGAAGGATTATCCATACTAGTAGTAATTGTTGTTGGAGAAACATTGTTTTTATTCCCCTCTATTTTTTGAATAGCTTTATTTACCGCCTGAAAAAAACGTTCAAACTCAATGGGTTTTAAGAGGTAATCCGTAACCGATAAATCGAATGCTTCTAGGGCGTACTCCTTGTAGGCAGTAGTGAGGATAACCGCTAATTGGTTGCGGTTAGGCAGCATTTTTAAAAAGTTGATGCCTGTTAAATGGGGCATTTCTATATCTAAAAACAGCAGGTCGATGCTAGGGTTTTGTTGTAAATAAACATGTGCATCAATAGCCGTACTACATACCTTTGCTACTTCCAAATACGGAATGTTTTGGATATAACTTACTAGGAGTTCTTGTGCTAATACCTCGTCTTCTACAATTAAGCATTGGTAGGTTTTGTTGTTATTATTCATTAATTTGTTTTTTAAGCAGTCAGTTGTCAGACCGTTCGCTGACGCTTACTGTCAGCAGTCAGTTTATATGCTGGCGATTTTTTTTAATCGTCGGCTTTTTTAGAGAGAAAGACAGGCATGTTTCATTCACTATAAGTTTTACTTGGCACTTCGTGAAGTGTGCTAAGCGCAAATTAAAATCGAAACTTTTGCAAGCCACAGGCTTGAATACCGTTTGGCTCAAGCGGGACGCTTGACCCTGCGTTCATTTTTTGTAAAAATGAACGCCCGTTCCAGCCTCACGGCTGGAGCGTAACGGGCATAAAGCGGGTGGCTTGCAGCTAAAAGTGTCAACTATCTTTTAAAGCTGCTGAAACATGCCGAAAGACATACTATTTTTTTGAAAAATAGTATGCCTTTAATCACAACTCAAGTATTAAATTAACCGTGAATTGTTCCCCTTCTTTTTTAATTTCCAAGTTGTGTTTATCTGGATATAATAAATTTAATTGCCGTTTTGTATTTGCTAAACCAATGCCGTTTTGTTTTGGTAAATTAATTTCGGAATTAATTAATTCGCTATTTATTTTTTCATTTTGACTGTTGCTAATTACCAAATTTAATTCTTGTTTTTCATTTACCATTAAACTAATATTTATCCATGCATTTTCGGCTTCGTAAATAGTGCTGTGTTTAAACGCATTTTCAAAAAAATTAATTAATATTAATGGCGCAATTTGCTGTTGCGAATTAACTCCCTCTATATAAAAATCAATATTTTTTGATTTAGGTTTTTTGAGTAATTGTAAATCTACATAATTTTTTAAGAAATCTACTTCCTGTTGTAAAGGCACTTTTTCGGTAGCACTAGTATATAAAGTATGGCGCATAATATTGGATAATTTAGCTACCATTTTAGGAGCATTATCATCTTTTTGATAACTCAAAGAATAAATATTATTAAGGGTATTAAAAAAAAAGTGTGGACTGATTTGTGTTTTCAAAAAATTTAATTCCATGCCTAGTTTTTCTTTCTCTAGTGCCATTTGTTGTTTTTGGTTTTCGTGCCATTGCTCGTAATACCAGAAAAAGGTAAACAAAAAAACAAAAATACTACAATTTAACATCGCCGAATAATCGTAGCGCAAAGTCGTGCCGCCGTAGAATTGTTCGGTTAAACCAGTGAGTTTAAAAATAAACACACTCGCAATAATTAGCCCAACAACACTCACGCCATACGCTACTTTTTTTTGTGGTTTTAAAAAGGCAGGAATTAATACGAAATAATTAAAATATACAATTACCGCATAGCAAGCCGTTTCAAAAAACGTGCGTCCAATACATTCAAAAACAGGGTAGTAGTCGAATTGGTAATCGAAAATGTATAAATAAATGAATAGCCAAAACACCAAATGTTGTAGCTGCCAGCTGTATTTTTGTAAGGATGTTTTTTGTTGCTTCATTATTTAATTTTTGTAGAAGGTGTTTTTGTAGAAAGTAGAAGGTGTATCTTTCCTTTTTACCTTTTCTAACCTCTCTCAATCAGTACCCAAAATTAGCTAAATTCCTCCAATCTCCCCCTTTTATTCCTCCAATTACCTGTTTTTTTCCTCCAAACCACCATTTTAGGGAATGAATGGAAAACGAACCGCCCAAATTCCATTAAAGGCACACCACACTACATTCGTACCTTTTTTGAAGTAGCTCGTGGAATAAAGTTTTCCAACTTGGGTAAAGGCTGTTTATTTGCAACTGTAATTATGATTGACACCCACCAATTATTAATTCACTTAAATTTAATTAATCAATTTATAAACAGCAGCATAAGTACCAAGTACTAAATACCAAGTACCATGTACCAATAAAAACCTGCTACCAAAAAAAAATATCATGCAAAAATTAAATGTCGTTTTAAGCAGCCTTATGATTTTATTCCTCACTTTAAGCCTTATTGCTTGTGATGATGATTTTGTAATTGACCCTGAAGATGCAACAACTATTAGCCCTAGTAATCCCGATACAAATCCTAACGGATATACGAATATAACCAACACCAATGAACGCATGTTACTCGTACTATGCGCCCCTTCTATCAACAACGATTATTACGCCGATGATTTTGATGGCATCATTGATTTTATGATTAACTATGCCAATACCGTAATGCATAACGACAATATTATTGTACTAGCCGATGCCGCAACGATGCCCTACTTAAGCGATGCCCTACCTGCGGATGTGCTTTTACAAGCCGATGTACAAGATATTTGGATGCGTGATTTTACCACCGTACTTCCTAACCAAATGGTGCAGTTTGCTTACAGCCCTTCCTATTTAGGAAACGCTGTTTCTTCGGATATACAATGGAGCTTTGTCAACTTTACCGACGAACACAACCTTACCTACCATTACGCCGATTGGATTTTAGACGGCGGAAATATTGTAGACAACAACAGCACGATGGCCATTGCAACCGAGCGTTTTTTAGAAGACAATAATATTGGATTAACACAAGCCCAAAACATCATCAAAAACCAATTAGGCGTAGACCATGTTTCCATCATCCCTTACGACGATGATTTTTTAGCACATGCCGATGGCATGGTGATGTTTATTGATGACAACACGGTAGTAATAAATACTTACGAAGAACCTTTTAGAAGTGAGTTAATAGAAATATTGGAATACGATTTACCAGGCATCAACATCGTAGAAATTCCCGTAGCTTTTGAAGAAGGTGATTTTGGCGGATTTGCTTCTGCATGTGGTGTTAACCTTAACTCAACAGTAACCAACAATTACATTTACACACCCATTTTTAACAATACCGTAGATGCGAATGCGGTAGCAGCCATACAAGCAAATACGAGTAAAGAAGTGAAAACGGTTAATGCAGAAAATGTATGTTTTATGGGCGGTAGTGTGCGTTGTTTAACCTGGCAATTAACGGGTAGTAATGCCGATAAATTGGTGGAAGCTGCTAGGGAATAGCATTTTAGATTGTATAGGAAAATTAGCAGCAACAGCTATTTTATTTTTTAGGAATGATTTACTTGTTGCTGCTGTTTTTTTTAACACGCCAAGCATATCATCTTAAATACTATCAAACCGTTCATCTAAATCTAAGATTTGTTTTTTGTATTTTTTAAGCTTCTTTTTTTCCTTTTCCATCCATGTAAGATATTCTTTGTTGGTGCAATTCATTTTTTGTGCTAGGGCGAGGGTTTCCGCTATAGGGAAGTAGTCGTTTCCATGCTTGGTAATAATGATGGCTTGCGGTTTTACTTTCGCATTTATATAGGCCTGAAATTTATGATGTCCATCCAAAATAAAAAACATCCAGGAGTTTTCTACATGAATAAAAACCATTACAGGTCTTGCGCCTTTTAAAATTGCTGCTTCATATTCGGCTACTTTATTTTTGTCGATGCGGTTTTGTGTTGGCGTAATACCCACCGTGTTTCCATAATAATCAAAACTTTCATAATTAGGTGCTTTAGGGATATTTATCCAATGTAGCCCCTTTCCCATTTCGTACATACCATAATGGTAGGTGCCAGGTTTTAAAAAAGAATTAAAATGCGCTGCCACCATTAAAAAAACGCTTTCGGTTTTAATGCCTTTTTGAAGCAAATTTTCTATTTGCGTATTCACATAAACGGCTTGTTTTTTTAAGCCTTGTGCAATATGGTATCTTTGGGTAGTACCAATTTCTGCGTACCAACTGTATTGAATGGGTTTATCTTTTAAATACAAGATGGTTTCTTGTGGGTTACCTATTATTTTAAGTACGCCATTGTTGTTGTTAGTTGTTAATGTAGTTTTCATTGTTTTGCTATTTAATTGTCCATCTCGCTTACCATTGTATTGAGTTCCGCTTTGGCAAAAATACGGAAAAATAATACAAAAATAAATTGCTCATTAACATCAAAAACCCCTATTTGTAGCGCAAATCATGGATTCGCATTTTGAGCAAACAAAATTTGCAGAATGGGTTTCAACCTGTTTTTATTTAAAGCAATTATAACAAGCAATTCCCTTTTCCCCTATTTTATCCTACCTTTGCTTTTAGATGAAGCACCTATCACTAATCATTTCCTTTAGCATACTAGTTTTAATACTTTTAGGCTATATTTCAAGTTCTGCGGCCTTGTTATTAGGTTTTCTACTCGCTTTAACCCTAGGAAATCCTTACCCGCTACAAACGCCCAAAGTTATTGGTTTTTTACTTAAAATTTCCATTATTGGACTTGGTTTTGGCATTTCTTTAAACGAAGCAATTGCAATAAGCAAAGAGGGATTTATAATTACGCTGTTGTCCATTTTGCTTACTATTGCATTAGGGTTTGTTTTGGTAAAGTTCTTAAAAATTGATAAAAAAATAGGCTTTCTATTAACATCCGGAACCGCTATTTGTGGTGGAAGTGCTATTGCTGCTATCTCCCCTATTATTAGAGCAAATCATCTTAGCATCAGCATTGCTATTAGTATTATTTTCTTTTTAAACTCCATTGCCTTATTTGTTTTCCCTCCAATTGGTGCTGCTTTGGCAATGACACAAAAACAGTTTGGCTTATGGTGCGCTATTGCCATTCACGATACGAGTTCGGTTGTTGGGGCAGCACTCGAATATGGCGACGAAGCATTGCAAATAGCAACAACGGTAAAGCTCGCCCGAACTTTATGGATTATTCCTTTGTCCTTTTTAGCAATTTTTATTTTTAAATCGAATGGCAAGAAAGTTAAAATTCCCTTCTTTATCCTTGGTTTTATTTTAACGATTCTACTTAATAGCTACAACTTAGTTTCCGAAAATATTTCGACCGAAATATTTGCAATGTCAAAAAAAATATTAATTTTTACTTTATTTCTAGTTGGCATAAATCTGTCCATCAATGATTTGAAAAAAGTTGGATTTAAGCCAATTATTTATGCTACTATATTGTGGGTATTTATTAGTGTTTTTGCCTTAATATATATTGTCTGCCTTTAAAAAATGAGGATTAATCATTGACTAATTAATGCAACTCTGTTTTTAAAAATTTAACTGTTTGTGTCCCTACTTTTATAAAATAAATACTAGGAGCTAATGCTGATAAATTAATTATTTTCTTATGAGTATTAATTTTTCCAGTTTGCATTAACTTCCCTGTTTTAGCATAAATATAAAATGTTTGATTAGAAATTACATCGCTTTCAATAGTGATGTAATTAGCTGTTGGATTTGGGTAAAGTAATAATTCCTTTGCTGTATTTTCTATTTCCTCAACAGCCGTGCTATTACAATTAATCAATCCATTTAAATTGTACTTTGATACAAAATTCCAGATAACGGTATTGGCATCAATATCCATATTGCCAAAGCTGCCAGGCCAATCGTGACCACCGCCAATTACTTTGTAATGGTCTACATCCACACATCCATCTCCATTTTGCCAAGCGTAATATTCTACCGTACTTCCATCCGAACTGCTAGTGTTAGGTAATGGAATAACGATTGGTGTTGCATCAGCATTATTATAATTTGCCCAGTAACTATTGGCATCGTCTAAAGATATATAGTAGGTAATACCTGCCCAAGTAATACCTTCATACTCATCCTCCGAACCGTGTATGGTTACAACACCTGTAGGATGAGCAGGGGAACATGCCTCGTAGGTTTCTATGTACATAGAACGGGCTACAACTCCTATGGCTGCAATTTTATCACTCAATCGGCAAGCCAATTCAAAGGCAAACTCTCCGCCATTAGAATAGCCACAAGCGTACACCCTATTCTCATCAATTGTATATTCTGCTGCTAAGGAATTAATCATGGCTTCTACAAAATAAATGTCGTCTACATCGGTCGGTTCTTTGTGTGTCCAAAGAGTAGCACCGTCATCGTTAGGGTCGGGTAATGCTTGTGGGTAAACAACTATAAATTCCCCTATATCCGCCAATGAACGCATATCAGAAATAGCTATTTGGGAAGCAATATCACCACCCCCGCCATGAAAATTAAACAGCAATGGTATAGCCGTATTTTCCTCATAACTGCTTGGAATGTAAACGGTATATGCTCTTGTTTCGCCATCGTGCAGCAAGGTTTTTTCAATGGTTTCTTGCGCTAGTAAGGTGTTTATGGATGCTAGCATTAATACGATGGAGAGGAGTAATTTAATTGTTTTCATTTGGAAATATTTTTAGTGTTATTTATTAGGAGGAATGGTTGATTTTGTAGGTGAAAATTAAATTTGTTATTTTACTTATATATATTTTGCCCCCCCCCTCCGAGGAGGTAGGGCTATACGGTTCTAGGGAGATAATATGTTTTTTATGCAAATTTATCGTCGCTCCGCCATTTTTTACCTGGCCTAAACACGTTATTTTATAAAAAATAAAATTTGCCGTACCTGGAATGCTCACATTTACTCTTGGAAAGAGCCTAGCATACGGTAGAACCGAGGCTAGTACATTACTTTTTTAGAGAACTGTAAAGCCCTACCTCCGAGGAGGGGCGAGTAAAAAACATATTAACAAACCAAATAAGTTGGTTTTTGCCTACGAAATCAACCCTTACAAAGGGGCATCAGCTATCATTTAATTACGTGCAGTCCTCAAAAAAATAATGGTATTTTATACTAACCTTCCCCTACCCCTTCCAAAAGGGGAATAAAGGTCATTATTTTTTTGAGGACAATGTTCCTTGATAAATGGATGTCTAGGATTAATTAGGTAATTAAAAGACAAACCATTTAACTATCAATAAGATAGAAATAGAATGTTACATTAAAATGGAGCCACACCTGGTGGTTAGGGAGCGTAGTAGAAGTATTAAGTGTATGAGGTGGCTTTTTTTAGCAAAAACGATCTCCTTTCGGATCCCTTTGTACAACAGAAAAAAATAATCGAATTATCGTTTACATCGTAGTTCAGCGTAACTGTACTTGACATCTCCAGATGGCAAGCAAAAACCCAAAATTTGAAGAGAGGAATAAACTGCCTAGCAGCAAGCCTTTTGAAATAGGATTGCGAGCACCTAAAATAGGATGCTTCGACTATCCCTTAAGCTACTTATTGGTAAATCAGGTAAGCTGTTTTCTATCAGGAGATAGAAAGTACAGGCATTCCCAATCCCGTTTTGTTGCACGAAAAGGGAAATTAAAATGCTCAACTAGTTGGATGCTAAATAGTTATAGTACCCCCGCCAAGAATCGAACTTGGATCTAAAGTTTAGGAAACTTTTGTTCTATCCGTTGAACTACGGGGGCAAAACTGCTCCATAATGGTGGTATCGAAACCCACCGCTATGGAGCTTTATGTTGTTGGTAATCTTTAAACGTTGAAAGTTAAGCATGTTTCATTCTCTATAAATTTTACTTGACACTTCGTGAAGTGTACCAAGGGCAAGTTAAAGTCGAAACTTTTGCAAGCCACAGGC
>JAHDBT010000083.1 GCA_020630215.1 Bacteroidota bacterium | reverse complement strand
AATTATCGACGCAGTATTTCCGTCTTGAATTAATTTACCTAATTTATTGTCATCACTAATTATCGGCGCAGTATTTCCCTCCTGAATTGCTTTACCTAATTTATTGTCTTCACTAATTATCGGCGCAGTATTTCCTTCCTGAATTACTTTACTTAATTTATTTTTAATAGAACTATTATCTTGTTGAATTGCAATTTGTTTATTAGGGTTTTGTTGGTTTATTGTATTTTGCAGTGCATTTTGTTTGTTCAACTCAAAGTGAAGTACGCCTATTATTCCCACACCAATAAAAAATAAGAAGAACCAATAAAGATTTCCTCCCTTACTAGGCGTTCCCTCGTCTAGGTTTTCGGAAATATTATTCCATAAACCTTCCTCATCAAAGTCATCACTAGGGAGCTGTTGATTATTAAATCTTTTTCTATATTCGTCTTCGATGTGACTCACTGCTAATTAATTTAAAGGGAATGATGAAAACTTAAATTGTTCTATTTTTTCATGGTTGGCTTGGAAATTTTTTTTTAACCATTTCCTAGCCCTCGACAATCGTTTTCGAGAAAGGGCTTCACTTATACCTAGTATTTTTGCTATTTCTTCGTGAGTATAACCATCAATAATAAATAGGTTAAATACTTCAAAATATCCTGCGGGCATTTGTTTTAAAACCAAGAGCAGGTTTTCGTCCGACCAATTTTGAATAACCGTTGGCATCATCCCTGTTTCATGTTTTTCTACTACCAGTTTTTCATTGGGAGTGCCAATAACTCTTTTATTGTAATTAATGCAACTGTTAATGGTTATTTTTGCCGCCCATTGCTGAAAAGGGGCTTTGTTGAAATCGTATTTATCTATGCTTTTAAAAATTTTGATATAGCTCTCTTGCAACACATCCTTTATATAAGAAGTATCTCTGAGATACCTACTTGCAATAGCTCTTAAATAGGGTAATAGTAACCTATACAATTGCTTTTGCGCTTCTCGGTTTTGAGAAATACAAGATTGTATCAAACTTTTATTTATCTGCATAGATAAATTTTATCCTATTTTATGATAGCTTGACACTTAATTCCTAGAGAAAAAGTGCCAAGCCATTATTAAAAAAGTATCCCTTTATTATTCAATTTGTACAGTGGGTTTTATTATGCAATAATAATTCAGCTTTTCCACCAAACTGCCCCACCAAACAAGTCTATTTAATTTCAAAATTATAGTTCAATTACTGCGGTAACTACACAACCATTCGCATCGGTAACAGTTACCGTGTAAGTACCTGACTCGTTAAACTCAACCTCCTGATCTGTTGCTCCATTTGACCACAGGTAAGTATAAGGTTCTGCACCTCCATATCCAAATGCAATAGCCGTTAAGGTTGTAGCATCTGCTCCATACTCTACTCCAAAAGAAGCACAGTCGCCACTACCTTCAATAATCATTGATTGGATAACCGAACAACCATTCGCATCCACAACTGTTACTTCATAAAGCCCTGGATTAGCGACATAAATGGTACTTGATGTTTCTCCTGTTGACCAGTAATAAGTATAAGGTGTAGTTCCTCCATATCCAGCAGCAGTAGCCGATAAATTATCTGAATTTACTTCATACTCCAGTCCTAAAGAAGCACATGAAACACTTCCGCCTCCTTCAATAACAATTACTTGTGTAACAGTACAACCATTTACATCAATAACGGTTACCTCATAATTTCCAGGTTCATCAAATCCAACCTCTTGCCCTGTTGCTCCATTTGACCAAAGATAGCTATAAGGTGCTGTACCACCATATCCGTAAGCAACAGCAAATAAACCTTCTACTTCATATTCTATGCCTAAAGAAGTACAGTCGTCGCTGCCACCATCATCAACAGTAAACATTTGTGAAAAGGTACAGCCATTTGCATCTGTAATAATTACATTGTACTCTCCTGGCTCATCAGCATTAAAGATATTTCCAGTAGTTCCATTTGACCAAGTATAAGTGTAAGGAGGGGTACCACCATATCCATAGGCAATAGCAGACAAATCATCCACTTCGTATTCTAATCCTAGTGTATAACAAGGCACTTCTAAAGTAATGGCTTCTATAACTATACAACCATTTGCGTCGGTAACGGTTACCTCGTAAACGCCAGAACCAGAATCAAAAACGCTAATCTCACTTGCTGTTGCTCCATTTGACCAAGTGTAAGCATAAGGAGGGGTACCACCATATGGAGTTGTAACAATATAGAAATCATCCGCATACACTTCGTATTCTAATCCCAAAGTGCTACAAGGAGTTGTAGTATCTTCCACCGTAATCGTTTGGGTAACAACACAGCCATTAGCATCGGTAATCGTTACTTCATAAGTTCCCCCTAAAGCAATAGGAATCTCTCTTGCTGTGGTGCCATCTGCCCAAAGGTATGCATAAGGTTGTGTACCTTCTTCTCCCCAAACAACAAGGTATAAATCTTCCGAATTTATTTCATACCCCATACCAAATGTAGCACAAGGGTTGCTCAAAGAAACGGTAATTGATGCTACTACTACACAACCTGTACTGTCGGTAACTGTTGCGGTATACGTTCCATCTTCCTCTACGGTAATAGTATTGCTTGTTGCTTCGGTTGACCAAATGTAGGCATAAGGTGCAGTTCCGCCTTCTATATTAGCGGTTAAAGTACCCGCAGGTGCTTCGCTTAAACCCATTTCAAAAGATTCGCAAGGCTCTTCTGTAGAAAGGGTAACTTCTACTTCTTGTTCTGTAGTACAACCGTCGGCATCGGTAACGGTTACTCCGTAAGTGCCATCTTCTTCTACGGTAATACCACTACTTGTTGCTTCGGTTGACCAAATAAAAACGTAAGGTTCGGTACCTCCACTTGCACTTGCCATTAATGTTCCCGCAGGATTTTCTACAACTGCCATCTCTAGCTCGCACTCAATTACTTGTGTGTTTGGGTCTTCTTCATCTATCGTTGTTTCGTCAACATCGTCTTTTTTACAAGCGTTAAACATCACTAACAGTAAAACTAAAAATATGGATAATGAACTATTAAATTTCATGATAAATATTGTTTTGGTATTTCCAATCAGTTTATTCGGCATGTTTATCTAATCCGTTTACACTTTGGTAGAGGGTAGATAGTACTTGGTATTAGGACGGTTCCGCTTCGCTACACCGTTTAAAAGTGTCCAGTACTTTTCCTCTTAGACAAACTTGTCGTTTATTTGGAAATATTTTTAAAAATGAGTAAAAATTAAAGCTAATTCGAATTGCATACATTTATAATACCCCAGCAATTGACTGTTTGTGACACCTTGGAATTTTTTTTTTAACATCGCCTTATTTACTCACGTTTTGTGGCAAGTTTAGCCAAGCTTTATTTTAACATGCAAAAGTTGGTTTTTAGGAATGATTAAATAATAAATGAGCATTTTTTTACTAAAACTTTGCACACTAGAAAAAACAAACCTAGCAAAGGAACAAAAACTTTGGTATCTTTGTAGTATAAAAAGATGAACAATTGGTACGATTTTATTGGACAATAAAGAAACTGTTCTAAAACAAAACCAATTCATTAAAAACAAAACATTTTCAAATAAAAAAATTAAACTTATGTCATTACGAATTGCAAGATTCAAAAAAAAATCAGAAGATTGGGTTGTTAGTCATGTGCACAAATTTATTGCCAAGCAAAGTGGTCACGAAGTTGATTTTAAAATAGACTGGGATAGCTTTGGTGACTTAGAGGATAATGAAGATTTTTTTAAAAGAGGATTGAATCATACAGTATTAGAAAGCAATATTAGAAACTTATGCAGAGATGACCTTGGCAAGGAAGCTTTTAAAGGTATGGTAACGGATATTTTAATGCAGCATACCGATTCGGAAGACCCAGAAGAAATTGGATATACCTTAAAAGACGGAACCCTTACTTTCATTACCAATCAAAAGAAAAGAATTTATGGTTCCCTAAAAGTAATGGAAGCGAAATTAGAAAAAGTATTTTAATTTAAAAACTTTAATACTTTAGCCTATTAAAAATATCAGTCTGCACTTTTATTGTAGACTGATATTTTTATTTAAAGCAACCTAAGATGATACAACTCCCCCAAATAAACAACCACGAATCAGAAAGATTGAGCTTTAGAGATTTAGTAGCCGATGATGCTCCTAGTTTATTTAAAATCTACTCCAATAAAGAGGCCATGAAATACAGGCACAGCCAAGCAATGACCAATTTAGCAGCTGCACAAGACTTTATACTCCATCAAAAAACGGCAACAGCCCTTCACTACATTATTCGTAAAGGGGTAAGCCTAAAAGCTACCAATGAGTTGATAGGAAGTGTGATGTATAAATACCACAAAGCCATAACAAACACCTGCGAGATAGGATATTCTATTGGAGCTGATTTTTGGGGTCGTGGTTTTGGAAGAGAAATAGTTGCAAGTTTGATTAGCAATATTAAAACGCAACAAAATATACAAGTTATTAAAGCCTGGACGATAAAAGAGAATATTGCATCGAAAAGGATTTTAGAATTGAATGATTTTCAACAGGTAGCACAGGAAGAATTTGCGGGGAGTTATTTGTATAAGTACCAGTGTTGAAATCTCCTACGAAGTAGGATTAAAACGGGTTACGATAAAGCCATAAATCATTAAAACTTCTTGCCTCAAAAAAATTTTGAACTTCTAAACAAATATCCATATCTTGCCCTCCTTAAATACATCCTCGATAGTACAAAAAACAATTCAACAATCTAGCAATTTAACAATTATTTCCTCCTATGGATTTTGCAAAAAACACCAGCCGTATCATTATTGAAGGGCTAAATACCTACATGAGTAATTTTAACACCATTACTCATAGGGCAAAAACACACTTTGAACAAAAAGATTGGCTCAGTATTCACGAAGACTCCAAAGAACGACTGGCATTGTATAAAAATACGGTGCAAGCGGTAGCAAAACAGGTTAGCAAAGCAATGGATGTGCACGACCAAGATAAAGGTCGATGGCGCATGATTAAACACGAGTATCAGCAAGAAAGTATGTTGCGTATGGATAATGAAATTGCTCGTACGTTTTTTAACTCGGTTTGCCGTAAGGTTATTCGAGATATTGGTGGTGATAAGGATATTATGTTTTTGTTTAGAGAGGAAGACGAAGAACGATTTGAATCCAACGAGCCTATTTACAATCGCTACTATTGGGGCAACAAATCGTCGAGCAATGTTTTTAAGGAAATACTGGAGGATTACGCTTTTGATACGCCCTACGATGATATAGATCGTGATGTTGCTTTGATTAATCAGCGATTGGAAGCGGAAATTTTTTCGCACTACTATCCCGATCAAAATACCCGTATTGAAATTCTTAAATCGGTGTTTTTTAGAAATAAAGGTGCTTACCTTGTTGGGCGCATATATATTAGGGGTTCGTTGGTGCCTTTTGCGCTGCCACTACTGCATGGCAAGGCTGGTATTTATGTAGATACGTTTGTGCATAATTCGGAAGATTTGAGTGTAATTTTTAGCTTTACTCGTTCCTATTTCTTAGTAGAAGTTAACATCCCTTCGGAGTTTGTTTTGTTTCTACAATCCTTAATTCCTAATAAGCAAAGAGGCGAATTGTACAACTCGATTGGCTTTAGTAAGCATGGTAAAACGGAGTTCTACCGTGACTTTATGAATCACCTACAACATACGGAGGATCAGTTTATTCTGGCTCCAGGTATTAAGGGAATGGTGATGAGTGTTTTTACACTTCCCTCCTACAATATTGTGTTTAAACTCATTAAGGATAAGTTTGACCCGCCTAAGAAAATGAATCGAGCGCAGGTAAAATCGAAATACAAATTGGTATCGCAACACGACCGTGTAGGGCGCATGGCTGATACACATGAGTTTGAATATTTTGCCTTCGATAAAAACCGCTTCTCCTCCGAATTATTGGAAGAGTTACAAACGGTTGCCCCTTCGCTTATTAATATAGAAGGTGACACCCTCACACTGAAACATTTGTACACAGAACGTAGAATGATACCGCTAAATATTTACCTAGATAATTGCACTGACGATGAAGCTGAAGAAGCTGTTGGCGAATATGGAAATGCCATTAAACAACTAGCCGCTGCCAATATTTTCCCTGGCGATATGCTGCTCAAAAATTTTGGCGTAACTCGTCATAAACGAGTGGTGTTTTACGATTATGATGAAATTAGCTTTTTAACCGAATGCAATTTCCGCCGCATTCCCGAAGCAAGAGATCACTATCAGGAAATGTCTGCCGAAGCTTGGTATTCTGTTGGTCCCGATGATGTTTTTCCCGAAGAGTTTCGCAAGTTTTTAATTGGGCACAGCAATATCCGACAAATGTTTTACAAATTGCATGGCGATATTTTTGACGTAAAATTTTGGATTGATATGCAAAAACGCATCCGCAATGGGGAAGTTGTTGATGTATTTCCTTATAGAAGACGCAGACGTTTTAGACAGGAAGTGTAGGTAAATAGCCGACTTTTTCAACTTGAAGTAATTACCACTAAAAAATTGGTAATCAGTAGCTTAAACACTATCACTTGGAGTTATTATTTACCATTAAAACATGGCTTTAATAGTTTAATCTTCTTTAAAAATACCAATACCTTCTGCTACAATTCCATCCTCTTGTCTTACTTTCCAAGCACGGTACATGCCTTTGGAATTAAAGGGTAAGGCAATTTCTCCTTGTGCGTTTACCGCAATTAATCCACCAGTACCTTGGGGTAGTTTTTGATGTACGAGGTAACTACAAGCCGCTTGTAAACTCATCCCTTTATACGCCATTAAACAAGCCAAATCGTAAGCAACTAGGTATTGCATAAACACTTCTCCTTTACCTGTACACGATACTGCACAAGTGGCATTATTGGCATAATTACCAATCCCAATAAGGGGACTATCTCCTACCCTACCTGCTAGTTTATTGGTCATACCGCCCGTAGAGGTTGCGGCAGCAATATTTCCGTTTACATCACAAGCAACGGCTCCTACGGTTCCCATTTTGTGGTTTTCGTTGGCTGATTCGGGCTTGTTATCGTCCTTGTTTTCTTCCTCCGCATTATCACTATGGTCGAGTTGAATTTTGGAGCTGTGTTTTATTTTTTGCCATTGTTGTAAGCGTTGTTGGGTATCAAAATAATCGTTGCTCATCAGCGGAAGTTGCTGTTGTTGCGCAAACATTTTTGCCCCTGCGCCACACAGTAATATATGGGGCGATTGTTCCATAATTAACCTGCTTAACACAATTGGGTTTTTAACATTTTGCACTGCCGCAACTCCTCCCGATGCGAGGCTTTTACCACACATAATTGCCGCATCCATTTCGTGTTGGCCTTCCTTATTAAATACCGAACCACAACCTGCATTAAACAAGGGACAATCTTCCATATCTACAACAGCGGCTTGTACGGCTGTTAATGCGCTTCCTCCTTTGGCTAAAATTTGACTGCCTGCTGCTAAGGCGTTTTGCAAAGCTGCTGTATAGGCGATTTCTTTTTTGGGAGTCATGTTGCTGCGTAGAATGGTGCCTGCGCCGCCATGTATAGCAATGCTGTATTTCATTTGTGTGTTGGTGTTGTTAATGGATGCACCAAAGTAACAAAAAAAAAGACAGCAACAGCAAAAATTTGCTACTACTGCCTCCTATATCCTGCTATTTGTAGATAGCTTTGTTTTTTAATTAAGGTACAGGGTAGTTTCGTCTATAGCCTACTACTGCACCACGCCTCCCCTCATCCATCAATATCTAATAACCGACAAGCCAATTACCGCATTATTCGGTTGGTAAGTATTAAAATCAGTTACGGTAACATTGCCATCTAGGTTTGCATCTGCTTCTAGGTATTGGTTAATATTACCTGCTTGTGAAACAAAGGCGTTAAAATCGGCAACGGTAATTACGCCGCTACCATCTATATCACCTGCTATCATAGCGTAGGTATCTGGTGCAACTTCTTTTGCTTGGCTTACTGCTTGCATAATGTTGCTGCCAATGGTTAAGTCGTGTGGGTTGGTATTAGGCATGGGTAGTATATCTTGGCTCACAATAGCTAAGTGGTTTCGATGCCTGATTATAATATGGTATTCATTGCCACAAGCTACCTCCTCAAAATAGACCCAATCGTTGTAATTGCTGGTATAATTGTGGCTTACAACGGTTCCGTCGTTAAGTAAAATAGCAGCTCTTTGGCTTACCATATTTAAGTTGGCATCTCTTAATTCTACTAACACCCAATCGGTAGCGTTACCTGGAAAATCGTTGTTATTGGCTATACTTTCTGAGCCAGTGTAGTTCCAAGGTGGGCGGTTAAAGGGTTGTGCTAAGGGTAGTAAGTTATCGGTCAATAAATTGGTGTTCATTAGATTAATAGCAGGGTCGTAAGCTCCTTGTAAAAAGGTTTTTATGCGTACCCTATTGTCGTAAATACAGAAGGCACATGACCCTGCTAAATCGGCGCAAATATTATTATCGGCAGCTACTTGTATGGCATCAATGGTAAAGCCAATATAAGGGGCTTCGTAAGCACAACATCCTATTTGATGACTGTAACTGTATACGCTATAATCGCCCTCTAAACCGGTGGTATTAAAAGTACCAGTGTAACTTGTATCCACTACTATTCTAATACTATTTTCTACTAGTAAATAAACATGTTCCAAATCATTATCAATAGTATGTGTGCCATTGGTAGAGCTTGTAATATTTTCTCCTTTGCAAACTTCACTACAAGTTTGCAGTAAATTTTCGTCGCACAATTGCCCAGCATTAGCAATAATACCAAAACAAGATTGAGCAAAAACAGAAGTAAAGGTGAAGCCTCCTAAACTGCCATCACTTAATTGTATGCTGATGGTGTCGCCATTAGAAAAAGGGCCTAGTAAAACAGCATCTCCTACAGCAATATCATCGACACTTCCATTATTACTATTGGAGATGGTATAGGTTAAAGCTTCGCCAGTAATTAAGCTTAAATCTACATAAAAATTATCGTCGTCACCATCCACACAAACCGCTTCGGCTTCTACATATGGTTGCGAACCAAAAGAAGAAAGTCCATATACACAAATATTAAAATCCATATCAGTACTACTAAGATCGTCTATGGTGTATACCCGCACAAAATAAGTTTCCCCTACAATTAAATTACTCACAGTCAATATGTTAGAGCCATTTATTAAATTAGTAGCGGAACAGTATAAAGAAACTAAATCGTTACAATTGTTTGCAAAAATTTCTACTACGGTAATCGTATTAGCGGTTAATTCAACGGCAGCATTCATCTCTGTTGCTTCAAAGCTGTACCAAACATCATTGGTGTAATCTGTATAACCACAAGAAGAGGAAGGCAGGCTACCTGTTGCGCTCAAAAAACTTCCTGGTGTTGAATTACAAGCACTGCCTTGTATCAACATTCTTGCTCCTAGACAATCGTCATTAGTAGGTGGGTTGTTTACACTACTGCAATCGTCTGCAATATTAGGAATAGTAGCAGATAAAAATCCATTTACTAAATCGGTTACGGTAACATCTACTAGTATGCCGTTAGGGAAAGGCCCTAAAACATGGGTTACTCCGTCAGCAGCAACACCTATTACATTTCCATCAAAAGAGTTTGAAATTTCGTAGCTAGTACTACTGCCATAATTTACTTCTGCCTGAATATAAAAGTTGGCAGGATCAATAGGGTCGCAGAAGGTTTGCACTTGTATATTAGGGGGCGTACAGCTTATACAATTAGGGTTAGTTCCTCCACAATCAATACCTAGTTCGTCGCCATTTAACACACCATCTATACAAGTTTCGCAGTTGCCATCATCTATGGTTGCCGTGCTGTTGTAATTATGGGCGGCAGCATCGGTACAACCCATAACACTTACAGAGCAATCCATTACTAAATTGGTAATGCTTATACTATTAGCAGGGTCTGCTAAATCAACAACTGCAATATCTACAGGTAAGCCATTGGGATAAGGTCCTAAAGAATAGCTTAATCCATTAGTAGTTACAGGTATGGTATTTCCATCTCCATCAATCAGTTCGTAGTTATTACTTGTGCCAAACTCAATATACACCTCCACAAAAAAATCGGTATTAAGTGCGGGGAGACAGGTAGGCATAGCGTTTACAATTGGCTGAGTACCAGTAAATAGTAGTGGTGATTCTGCACCATTAATATAAACTGTAATTGTTCCTAAGTCTTGAGCATATAGCCCATCGCCCGTAACATTAAAAATGATGTTAAATACAGGGCTAGTTGTTAGCGAGCCGCTTAGAGAAAAAGAGGTTAATACCAACTCATCATTACTAGCTGCATTAAACGACATATTAAGGCCATCTGCCGCCCCTTGACTTGTTACTTCTACCTCCTCTACCGAGATGCTGGTTTCGTCGTAGTCCATTGTAAAATCAATGCTAAAAATAGTTCCTGTACTTTCGTATTGTACCGGTAATGCATACTGGTTTGGGGCAATTTCAACAGCATTGGCTAAGTCGAAAATTAAAGTTGAGGTTCCTTGTGCATGAAGGGAAGCCGAACTTAGTCCAAATGCTAAAAAAGCAAACCACAATAAGAAGGATATATGTTTCATTGTTCTTTTTTTTGGATTGTTATTAAAATAGGAAAAATATTTAGAAAATCCTACCTATACCCTTTTACGCTAAATTTTGGTTTTAGATATAATCAGGAATTTCTGTTTAATAGTTTTGATAAAATAGGTTATAGCTGCTAATCCTTATGTTTCACTTTTATTAGTGTATAGAGGTTTGGAGCTTGGGACATTTTTAGGAGGAAACTTTTGATTTTTTTGAATCTTTTGAGGGCTCCCACTGAGTTGCACGGGGTTTTTCACGGAGTCGCACGAAGTTTTGGGGGCTGTGCTGCCTACTTTTGTTAGTATGATATAGACTTACTATTTTTCAAAAAAATAGTAAGTCTAAAAAACAAAAAAACCTAGCAACAGTATTACACTATTACTAGGCTTTAATTACCTTAACTAAAAGTTGACAATGAGAAATTTATGTTCGTATAATTTCCTTTTTAAAGAAGGATAGAAAGCAGTAAAAAGCCTTACTACTTCAAATACCTTCTCTTAAAAATTTACTGTTTAACTAGTTTTGTAGCTGCTACAACTTTTACTTTGTCTTCGTTTTCGTAGTAATAACTCAAAATGTAAACCCCTGTTTTTAACGCTGACACATCAATAGCATGTGTATTTGCATTAGACTCAATAGTGATTGTTTGTAGTAATCGTCCTTCTAAATCAACGATGTTAAAGTAGCTGCCTTGTAAATTGGTAACCCCCGAAACTTTTACGTTTGCTACATCTTTTACTGGATTAGGATAAACTACTAACTCACTCTCTTTCAACACTTCAACACCTCCGCTTAAAACTGTTGCTTGAATAGTAATTTCGGCTGGCATTCCGTTAATGTAGGCGGCTACGCTTCCAAAATCATCTATATTTAAAGCACTCATGTCTACATTTTCTACAATTAGGTAATACAATGGTGCGTCTGTAGTGGTGCCGTCTAAAGTATAAGAAGTTAAGATTACTTCGTTGGTTGCCGTAATGTTGTGTGTCATGTTAAAGTTGTCATCCGTTGCTTGTGTGCTTGATTGAATTTCGTCTACTAGCATACTGCTACCATCAAATTCAAAGGTCATATCAACCGCATAAAAAGTATCTGTCGTACTTACACTTATTGGAATTTGGTAACGATTGTTTCCTAAGCCTTCCGCTTGTGTAAGGTCAATTAAAAGATTTCCGCTTGCACGAGTACGTAAGTTTGAGTTTGGCATATAAGAACCGTTAACATCTCCTAGCAAAATACCTTGGTAAGTCAATTTATCTGTACAACAATCAATGTTTCCTGACGGGTCGCTAGTGCAAGTTGGTAAACAAGCGGGTACATCTGGTACATTATCTCTCCAATAACCTAGGTCGCTAGGGTCTGTTAAACCTTCAGGGTAATTTGCATGTGCTTGAAAATCAGGACTTGTTGCTACGGTATTTGCATCTATAAAACGCCAGTCTAATGATGGGGCATAGTCTGTAGCAGGTACACCGTCGGTCGTATAATTCCATGCTTGCGGAAATTCACATCTCTCTCTCTCAATACGTTCCTTAATCAAAGAAATATCACCTGCGCTTAACATATCGTTCATATTTACATCGGCAGCAATCATTTGGTAAGCATTAGGAAGACCATTTGCGTTAAAATTACAAGCTTCAGGAGGAGTCCTATCGTCAAAATTGGTTATCCAAGCTAAACAGGTACAATCCATTCCATTAATAGCAGCCATAACTGGGGCGCAATTATTAGCACCTGGTGTAAAGAAATCATCTGGGGCAATGTCTCTAGTAATGGTTACATAGTCGCCATAGCTGGTATCATAGTTAAAATTACCATTACTATCTACGCCTATTGGAGGAGTAAAAGTATTAGGCGTACAAGTTGCATCTGTACCTATAATAGTGGTATTGCTTAATGAACCGAGTGCATCATCTGTCAACTTAATACTAGCGTCCTGCCAGAAAACCAATTCTCCATTGCTAAAGTTAGCATCTAAAATGGTAATGGTACCATCTTCTGCACATTGTTCTACTTCACTAATTACATACGACTCTCTCACTTCGCAAGCACTTAATGGAATAGTTGTATTAGCAGGAAGTGCATTTGTTAAAACAAACTCTACACAAACTACTTCGCCTGTAGTAGTACTAAAGTTGTAGGCATTGTTGTAAAAAATACTTAGATGTACTTTACCTGCTGCATTATCATCAAAAATAGAAGCATTGGCATCGGTTCCTTGTGTTAAAGTACCATTGTTTAATACTACATCGCCTAGGGTAAAATGCATGGAAGGATACATCATTGTTGGGTCGTAGTTAATGCAATAATCTAAGCCAATTACGCCATTTGGTACAGGCTGTATGGCATCTAACCAAACACATACGGTATCCATTGCTCCTTGACAAGCAACATCCAAATCGGCAATTGCATAAGTACATTGTGCATCTATTGTAATAGTTGTGCAAAGTAAGTCGGTACAAGTTTCGGTTGCTGTTGTATTGGTAAGGGTTAAACAAACATTATACGTATTACCTGGGGCAAAAGTAGGAAGCGGGTGAGCATCTGTAGAAGTATTGCCATCGCCAAAATCCCAATCATAACTTAAAACACCTGTTCCAAAAGAGTTATCGGTAAACTGTACTTGTGTTGTTGAGCCTGTTATAAAGGCATGGCTAAAGTTAGCATTTAACAAACAATCGGTTATTATTTCTACCGTGTTGCAAGAGGTATCAAAACATTGTTCGGTACCTGTATCAACCATTACTGTTAAGCAAACATCATAAAGTCCATCACTAGGAAAAACGTGTATTGGGTGTTCTTGGTTATCGCTTGTACCATCACCAAAGTCCCAATCGTAAGAAACAGTTGCACTACTTGGATTTGTATTGGATATGTTCGTAAATATTACTTCATTAGGCTGTCCTCCAACTCCCCAGATAAAATCAGCATCTGCGGTACAAGTAGGTGAAATGTTATTATAATCTATGGTAATGGTTTCGGTATAATTAGCAGTACATAATATGCCATTAGCATCTATGTTAGTGATGTTTAATTCTACGGTATAAGTACCATCTTGCATATATAAGTGTACATGTGGGTCGGAGAGGTTAGAATAAGCACCATCGCCATAACTCCATGAATAATTGGTAATACTATTACTAGCAGCACCTGTTACATTCGGAATAAATTCTACTGGTAATTCAGGAACTCCTGGAATTGAACCTAATGGAACATGAATAAAATCAGTCGTTATATTACAAGCTGGTACAGTGATGTCTTCGCAGTAAGTATCTGTACATTGCACGCCTGCATTATCGTAAGTTACGGTTAAACATACCGTGTAAGTACCTGGTGCGCTATAAGGGTAAATGGGGAATTGATTAATCGCTTGTCCTCCATCACCAAAGTCCCAAAATCTACTTATTACGGTACCTGTTCCTGTAGAAGTACCTTCAAATTGAATTTGTGTGATGCCAAGTGGCTCAAATTCCCAATCGAAACTAGCATCAACAATACATAGAGGAGCAAGTGTAATGGTTTCGCAATAAGTATCATCACATGTTTGACCTGCACTTTCGTAAGTTACCGTTAAGCATACATTGTAAGTGCCGTAGTTACTAAATAGATGAACAGGAAATTGATTAATCGCCTGTGCGCCAGCATCGTCAAAATCCCACAACCAACTTACTACATTATCGGTTCCTGTTGAAGTACTTTCAAATTGAATTTGGGTAGTACCAAAGTTGATTAAGGTCCAATTAAAATCGGCATTAGCAGTACAAGTAGTAGAGGAAGAGGTAGGAGCAACATTAACTAGGTGACATTCTGTGAAATCACAAGTTGTTCCGCCCACTTGCTCAAATACGGTTAAACATACATTGTAATCACCAGGGGCAGTATAGGTATGCGTTGGATCAAAATCGCCAGAAGTATTGCCATCGCCAAAATCCCAAGCGTAGTTGTAAGGCCCTGCACCATTAGTAGTACTCGTAAAAGCTATATCAGTAGTTCCCGGCGTTTGGTTAAAACTAAAATCGGCATATACAAAACAAATCTCCAAAGGATGGCAAATTGTTTCGCTACAGCTAGGGCCGCCATTTGTATCGGTGCTTGTTGTAGTTAAACATACATTGTAAATACCCGATTGTGGGAATATATGAACTGGGTTTTGATCAGTTGAAGTCATACCACTACCATCACCAAAATCCCAAAGCCAACTTAAAGTGCCAGCACCTGTTGATTGGTCTTGAAATGCAACATCAGGAAATCCGGGTGTAGGGGTAGCTCCAAAATTGGCAGTTACGTTACAGCTAGGTGCTACTTCTACAATATGGCACATTAACTCATCGCATACCAGCCCATTATACACTTCTGTAACCAATACACATGCAGTATAGGTGCCAGGAGTAGTATAAGTATAAGTAGGATTTTGTGCATTCGAGGTACCATTACCATCGCCAAAATCCCAACTGTAAGAGAGCGAGCCTGCACCAAAAGAGTTATCTGTAAAATCAAAAGTATTGGTTCCATTTTGTTGAGTAACAGTAAACGCTGCATCCACAAAACAAACATCTACATCCTTACAAATTGTTTCGTCGCAACCAAGCGCATTGGAGGTTGTCAAACATACTGGGTAAGTACCAGAAGCCCAGTACTCCGTACTTGGGTTTTGGGCGGTTGAGGTAAAGCCATTGTTAAAATCCCAAAACCAGCTTAAAGCGCCATTGCCTGTTGATTGGTCTATGAAATCAACATCAGGAGTACTAGGGTAAGGTATGGCATCAAACTCGGCCATTACCTCACAAAGAACAGGCGCAAGCGTTACCGTTTGACATATAAATTCTTGGCAAATTGCTCCGCCTACTTGGTCGGTTACGGTTACACATACATTATAAGTACCTGCGGTAGCATAAGTATGCGTAAAACTTGGAGCAGTTGAGGTATTTCCGTCCCCCAAATCCCAATCGTAAGTAAAAGTACCATTCACATCGCCATAGCCATTAGAATCATCGGCAAATGCAACATCTAAAGTACCTGCAATTGGCGAGTGTGTAAAATAAGGACTTACCATACAAACATCAACAGGTAAACAAATGGTTTCTTGGCAGGTAGTGGTGCCAAAATCATTGGTTACGGTTAGGCATACTGGATAAGTTTCAGGTTGCCAGAAAAAGTGAGTTGGGTTTTGGTCGGTTGAAGTATTGCCTTCGCCAAAATCCCAAAACCAATCAGTAATGATTCCAGAACCTGTTGAGTAGTCTTGAAACATCACTTCAGGAGTGCCAATAAGCGGGATAGCTTCAAATTGTGGTTCTGCTATACAAATATCTTCGGCTTCTAAAACCGTAAAGTCGGAGGCATGAATGAGGTAGTTATTTGCGATTACCGACAGGGGATTTAAACTTAGCAGCAAAATGCTTGCAATTAGTATTGATAGATGAATATACGTTTTCATTGTTTACTATTTTAAAATGATGGTTAATTAATTAGGAAAATGCCAGTTGCTTTTCGTTTCACCATCATTAGTGTACAAGCATTTTTATGGTGGGACATTGGGAGAGAATTATTTTTTGGAAAATTTAAATTTAGGAGGATTGAGAGGCTGTTTTCCTGTGATTAAGTTTAGGCTTTCTAGTTCTCGGTTATTCCTACAAAACAAATCCTATCCAATAACAAACCGTCACAAAAAATTAAATACTAAATGGTTGAATAGCAACTAATATTTTTTTTTGCTATCTTGCACGCATTCATGGAAAAAGCAGCCAATACCCATTTTTACCTGTTACAAAACGATCCAACAAGTTTAATAAACCAACACCAAACTGCTATTGATGCTATAGCTGTACAATTGGTATCGGAAAAGTATGCCCCTACCTTAGTTCGCTTGCTGCAACCCATTTTACTAGCAAAATTAAAAACCTACGCTACCCAAAATAACCCCGATATACAAACAAGCGTAGCCGCCCAACTCCTAGCACTTGCTCACGATGCTGCTACCCAAACCTGCGAACAAATTTGCAAAAAAGGGCATCCCGATTTAACAGAAAAAGAACAAAAAGATCTAGGCGACCTTTACCTCCTCCTCCTAGGTTCTAACCAATTGATACAACGCTACGAAGCCTTAATCCGAAGTCGTTTATACCATTACCTCAACCAAAACACCCAACTAAAAACCCTAGAAGCCGACCTATATCAGGAGGTATACGAAAACCTATGGCGACAGTTAAGCAATGGAAAATGGGACAGCTTTAAAGGCAATTCTTTGTTTAGTACCTATATGTATAAGGTGGTGACGTTTGCCGTAATTGCCAGCATTAAAAAATCCCAAAAAGGTATTAACCTAGCAGCCGACGATATTAGCAATATACCCGAACCCAGCGTTTCGGATAATAAGGAGTATGTTAATTTAAAGCAACATCACCTACAATTACTCACGGGTTTTATGCAGGTTTTTCCTAGCAAAAAGAAGCCCCGTTTTGAGCTGTGTTTACAAACTGTATACCGCCTCCTCCTAAAAGCATTCGACATTAAAAATCCCTACCCACAAGCCCCCGAAGATTTGGTACTAGATATTTTGCTGGTTTTTGGAAGAGATTATTTGCAATTATCTACCGAAGAAATTTTTACTTATTGGGCAGATTTCTTACTAGATTTAGAAGATAAACCAATAAAAGTAGGCGCATTAAAAAAATGGTTTCACCGCCAAAAAAATACCTTCTGGAAAGTGCTGTTTGATGAGGAATTGGTAAAAAGTAAAAGCCAAGAAATTGATCAATATTTTGAATTATTGGTGCATGAGTTTTATGGGGAGCTTTAGGTTGGTAGCGGGTAGTTGGTATTGGGACGGCTACACTTCGTTTCGCCGTTTTACGTGGTATTTGGTAGAACAATATAAAACACTACCATCCAACATATTAAAATCCCGTAGGGATGACCGACATTGTAGCCCTAGAATTCATTCTAGGGTAAACAGTAAAATAATTTAAACAAAATGTCCCAAAGGCTTGAACAAAGTTTACTAATAAAAGCAAAACCACATTAATAAAAAGAGCAAGGTATCTAATTCGATTAGATAGTGCGTTAAGATAATTCAGATAAAATGGACAGCATATATTTCAACACCGATGGACAACTCAACAATGCAGGCATAGCTTTATATGCCGATGCGATGCTGTGGAACAGAGTGAGCGATTTACCCGATGGCTTTAGTGATTTTGTAGCAACAGAACCTACCGTAATGCGAAAAATCATACACATTTACCACGCCCTAAAAACACAAGCCTTACCTAGCAGTCACCCCTATTTTGATGCCCTAATGGTTAGCGACGACGCTTCGATTGATGCCCTATTACAACAGTTTTTAGGCTCGGATGCCTGCTTGCCCTATGCTATTTACGAAGCAGAAATGGAAGGCACCTTAATGTCTGCTCCATTATTTAAACAAAGCAGCCCTATTGATGGTGCTTATTTTGAAACCGACATTTTATTTGCTTGGGGAGGTGATATTGCCGAACTACATTTGGTAATAGAAAACAATGATTTGGATGTAGTTTTTGAAGGGACTATTGAAAATGGATTTACCTTATCGCTATCGGAAAATGATATGGCGGATGGCTTGTATTATTATAAGTTTATTCAAGGGGAAGAGATGATTAGGTTGGGGAAATTTTATGTTTATAGGGGGAGAAGTAAGTAAAAAATCCCTCTCGAAACACCACAAAGGAACAAAATAGCATCTTAATAGTTGTACAACAACTTTAAGTGAATGAGAAAAAATAACCTCCACCAATTTAATTTAGTAACGCATAAAAAATAAATCCGTCATTTCTACTTGATCTTTTGCACTT
>JAHDBT010000698.1 GCA_020630215.1 Bacteroidota bacterium | reverse complement strand
AACGGGGCTGTGTGGATTGTAGTATAATGTGACATGCTATGCTGATTAATTTTAGGAACGAAATTAATTGGGAAGAAATAAAAAAGCATGTCCATCTTTTTGTAAACAGTTTGATGGACGTGCTTTGCTTTGGGGTTTATTAAATAACGAGTTTCTAAGCATCCTTTTGGTCATCTCGACTACGCTCGATGACCGAAAGGGGGATTGCTAAAGATAGACTATAACCATGTTGAGTAGTAACATAACTTTTACAATCCTTCGGCTGTTTGTACCAAGGTTTTAAATTCTTCTTTAAACGAATAAGGGTCATTTAGGTTGGTAGCGTTTAGCCAATTAATTACTTCTTCGTAGCTACTTGTTCCTTTATAGGCAGAATCGGTAAGGAGCATGGAAAAAGAGGCTATGCTTGAGGTGAATTTCATAAAATCAGTTGCTTCGTTGAATGTATTGCCTTCGTCAAAAATTTCTAGGCTAGAAGGAATGCTAACATCTGAGTCGGGGTTCTTGTATCTGTAGTCGATAATAAATGTGGGTACTGTTTTAAAATCAGGGTTGGTTGTAGGAACAATTTCGTAGAGTGCGGTTATATTTTGGTTGGCTCCAATTTCTCCTGCGTCTTTTGAATCGTCTTCAAAATCCTCTTCGGCTAAAACTCTATTTTCGTATCCAATTAAGCGATAAGCGGTTACATTATCTAGGTTAAATTCTACTTGTATTTTCACATCTTTAGCAATGGTAAAGAATTTATCGTATTCATAGATAAAGACCTTATCTAATTGTTTTAAATTATCAATATACTCATAATTACCGTTTCCGTTGTTGGCAATTTGTTCTAACATACCTTCATTTAAATTGCCACGCCCAACACCTAGCACGGTTAAAAAAGTGCCTAAATCTCTTTTGGTTTCGATTAAGTCAACCAATTCCTCCTGATTACTGATACCAACATTAAAATCGCCATCCGTACCGAGTATAATTCTGTTATTTCCTCCTTCAATAAAATTAGACTGAGCAATTTCGTAAGCGGTATTTATACCTTCCGCTCCTGCAGTACTTCCTCCAGAACCAAGCATCTCAATTGCTGCTTTTATTTCCGATTTATTATCGCCAGAAGTAGCTTCTAATACAAGACCTGATGCACCTGAATAAGTAACAATACTTACTTTATCTTCACTTGATAATTCATTCACAAAATTTTTGAAACCGCTTTTTAATAGGGGCAGTTTATCCTCATCACCCATAGAACCTGACACATCTATTAAAAAAACAAAGTTAGACGGAATACGTTGAAGTACCCGTTTTCCTTTTATGCCAATTCTAATTAATTTATTAGCAGTATTCCAAGGGCATTTGCTTATCTCGCCGTTTAAGTTAATAGGGTGTGTGGAGTCGGAATAAGGATAATCCAAATTAAAGTAATTAATTAATTCTTCGGTTCGTACTGCGGCTTTGGGAGGCAGCATATTATCTTGTTGAATATACCTTCTCACATTTGCATAGGAAGCACCGTCAGCATCAATAGAAAAAGTAGAAACAGGCTGGTCGGCTACATTAATAAAAGGATTTTCTTCTATCTCGTTGTAGGTGTCGCCAGCTATCGTCACTTCAAAATAATTAGCGTCACTATTAGCCTTCTCATAACTGTTACAACCTACCAGCAGTCCGATAGTAAATAAGAGCAAAGTTAGTTTTAAGTTTTTCATATTTTTGTATTTTTGCTTGGTCTGAATATTTTAATTACGCATTTTTTTGTTGCTGCGTTGCTTGTAAATCGCCAAAATTTACTATTTTTGGGTATGTATATAAATTTGTTCACCACAAACCTTTTCTTTTGAATAACAATAAAGAAGAATTACTGTATAAAGTGGCTTTAAACTTAGTGCCTAATGTAGGAGCTGTTAATGCCAAAAGCCTGATTAGTTATTGTGGCAGTTGCTCCAATATTTTTAAAGCGAAAAAACAGCAGTTACTAAAAATTCCAGGTATTGGACCTGTTACCGCCAATGCCATTTACCAAAATACCCAGGTTTTAACACGAGCAGAAGAAGAACTCCGTTTTATAGAAGACCAGGACATCTCCCCTATTTTCTTTTTCGATAAAGCTTATCCACAGCGACTTAAAAATTGTGCCGATGCGCCCATCTTGCTTTTTTACAAGGGCAATGCCGATTTAAATATGACCAAGGTGATTAGCATTGTTGGCACTCGTAATATTACGCAATATGGTAGGGATTTGTGTGCAAAGTTGATAAAGGACTTAGCACCTTACAATGTGCTTGTTATTAGCGGATTGGCTTATGGCGTGGATTACAATATTCATAGAGCTTGTGTTAATGAGGAGGTAAGCACGGTAGCGGTACTAGCACACGGATTGGATAGAATTTACCCCTCGCAACACCACAACCTAGCCAAAAAAATGCTCGCCAATGGCGGCCTACTCACCGAGTTTTTAAGCAACAGCACACCCGACCGAGAAAATTTTCCTAAACGCAACCGCATTGTAGCGGGCATGACCGATGCAACAATTGTGGTAGAAACTGCCGAAATTGGTGGCAGCATTATTACCGCCAATTTAGCCAACTCTTATAACCGAGATGTATTTGCTTTTCCTGGAAGGGTGAATGATAGGTACTCGAAAGGTTGCAATGCCTTAATTCGTAAAAATATTGCTGCGTTGGTTACCTCTGCAAAGGATGTTGTAGATGGATTGTGCTGGGAAGAAACGGCTGCCGCACCTAAAGCCATACAGCGAGAATTGTTTGTAAGTTTAAACGATGAGGAAACCACGATTGTAGCAGCCCTAAAAAATGAACAGACGGGTTTACCGATTGATCTCCTCCGCCAAAAAACCAATTTAACCAATGGTAAGATTGCCAGTAATTTATTGAACTTGGAGTTTAAAGGTTTGGTGAAGGCTTTGCCAGGGAGTTTGTATAGGTTGGTGTAGGTTTGTT
>JAHDBT010000697.1 GCA_020630215.1 Bacteroidota bacterium | reverse complement strand
TACTTCTTAACCAATATCCATTAGAACAAGGATTGAAACGATATGGGTTTTACTAGTGCCTTTCTCCTCCTCCTGTTTCTAAATCTCTTATCACATAACAAAAAAACAAACTACTATCATTAAAATATGCTTTTTTTATTTTATATTTGTATTCTTAGCAATTTTTTATTTTAATGATTAAAACTAATTCCCATGAAAAAGCTCAATGGAATGCTCGTGCTTTTCCTATGTATCAGTATGTTTTTTACCCAATGTTTGAAAGAAGACGATGTAGGAAATACCGTTTGGACTCCTCAAACTGTTTCCCTAGGTTTAACCAACGTTTATGGTATTGCCGTTAATCAAAATGGAGAAGCTTTAAGTGGTGTAAATATTAGTAATTTTGCTACCAACAATACTACTACCAATTCTCAGGGTATGTTTTATTTGCCCGAAGCAGGGCTTGTGCAAAACCGCTTGCAAATAAGTGCTCAAAAGGAGGGCTTTTTTACCAAAGTGCAGGTGCTGCCCTCGCAAGGAACGCCAACTTTAATAAAACTAGAACTGACAGAACCTATTAACGTCGCTATTGAAGATTTACCGATTCCTACGGTTGTTAGTATGCCAAATGCGGTAATAGAATTGCCGCCAACTAATGCGTACCTCAACGAAACAACGGGCATGTACGCAGATGGAAATATAAGAGCTTTATGCCATCATTATCAGGTAACATCGCCCCATTTTATAACCGATATATCTGGCAACGATTTGATAAGTGTAGCAGCAAACGGAACAGAAAAACGCCTGTTTTCTTATGGGGCTATTGCCTTTTATTTGGCAGACGAAACCAATCAGTCGCTACAATTAGCAGAAGGGAGTATTGCCAGCATTCGTTTAACGCCTCCTAGCAATTTATTGGCAGATGCACCTGCTACCCTAAGCCTTTGGCAGCTTAATCCGCTTGATGCAAAATGGGCAATAGTAGGTACTGCATTTTTAATTGATGGACGGTATGTAGCACACCTTCCGCAAGTAGGCGATTACCAAATTGGGCTTGACCTACCTAATAATGCAAGGGTTACGGGCATGGTGAAAGATTGTAACGACAACCCTGTTAAAAATATAGCTGTAAATGTTGGCGGATTACTAGTACACACCAACGAACAAGGCATTTATAGTAGTAGCATCCCGTCTGATACCGACCTTACTGCAACGGTAGCAGCTAGTTACTTTGGTTACAATAGCAACGAAATTAATATTTCTCCTACCGCCGCTTCGCAAAACATTAGCCTCGAAGATTTGCAAATTCCCTGCCCTACCAATATTACAGGTACAGTAGCCATCTGTTTAGAAGCAGACAGTAATGCTTTGGTGGTAATTGACTGGAACGAAGACCTGCATATTACCTACGCCGAAGCAGGCAATTTCTCCACCATTCTCCCCGCTTCCAGTATCAATAATGAGGCAAGCATACATGCTTTTCATGCCTCGCTTTAAGCACTAAGCACTACCATAACGGTTATTGATTGTGAAGGATAAATATAAATGACGAAGCTGTTTTTTCTCATTCACTAGTCATGGTAGAAGTCAAGTAAGCAGCAATATGTATGGACTATTGCGGTGCTTTGTTATCTTTGCATTTTATTAACCAACTTTCGTCTACCGTCAAAAAATCCAATCTAAAAATAAAAATAGAATTACCGTTATGACAATGAAACAGTTAATCATCGACTTTCCGTTACAATTGGAAGAAGCTCTAGCTATTGGTAAAACAGCCAAAGGAAACATTACTGCCCCTATCCACGAAATCCGCAACATTTTGGTATGTGGTTTAGGCGGTTCGGGCATGGGAGCTAATGTAGTAATGGATTTGCTAGGCAATACTTTAAGTGTACCTATGTCGGTAAGTAAAGGCTATCATATACCAGCTTATGTAAACGAGCATACCTTAATTATTGGGTCTTCTTATTCTGGAAATACCGAAGAAACCGTTATGTCCTTACACCAAGCATTGGATAAAGGAGCAAAGGTAGTGGTGATTACAACGGGTGGTAAATTAGCCGCTATTGCCGAAGAAAAAGATTTAGACATGATTAAAGTGCCTGCAGGACAACCGCCTCGTGCATCTTTAGGCTACTCTTTGGTACAGCAGTTATTTGTACTACACTATTTAGGTTTTCACGACGATTCGTTTATTGCCGATTTAGAAGGGGCAGTTGATTTACTCCGTGCCGAAACAGAAGATATTAAAGTGCAAGCCAAAGAATGGGCCGCCAATTTACAAGATAAATTACCCATTGTTTATAGCGTAGACGGCTACGGTTCGGTAGCCATTCGCTGGCGACAACAAATTAACGAAAATGGTAAAATGCTTTGCTGGCACCACGTTATTCCAGAAATGAACCACAACGAACTAGTAGGCTGGCGCACCAAGGACGAACGTTTTGCCCCCATCTTTTTATATGGATCTGATACCTTTGAGCGCAACCAAACCCGTATTGAAATTAACAAAACCATTATGGGCAAATACACATCCAATATATTTGAATTAAAAGCCAAAGGCAACAACCATATTGAGCGTTGGATGTATTTGGATTATTTTGGCGATTGGGTGTCGTGGTACTTATCTGTAGAAAGAAATATGGATGCTACGGAAGTGGAAGTAATTGATTTTTTAAAAGGAGAATTGGGGAAAGTGGCTTTGGTGAATTAAATAGTCGTAAAAAAATATCGAAAACAAGTACAAAAATTTGTTTCTTAATAGCTCATGAATTAATTTCGTGGGCTATTTTAGTTTGACCAGTTTTTATAAGGGAAAAAGCTGTTTGTAGTCAGCTCGCTCATTTTGTTCGCTGTCAGCAGTCAGTTTTTAAACACAAAAAAACAAACCACAAAACCCCTACAAAACCACCAATCACATACAGTAAGTGAAATGAAAAAAATAAAGTCCACCAAGAAATTTAATTATATTTTTCAAG
>JAHDBT010000082.1:5783-18622 GCA_020630215.1 Bacteroidota bacterium | reverse complement strand
TCCAGCCGTGAGGCTGGACCGGGCGTTCTTTTTTTTGTAAAAAAAGAACCGCAGGGTCAAGCGTCTCCGCTTGAGCCAAACGGGTTTCAAGCCTCCCGGCTTGTAGCAAAAAGATAAACACCTCCAATAAATAAAACAAAAAATAACTTATGGGAAATGCACAAAACCGAATGTGGTCTAGTATAAATAGAAAGTTTGGGTAAGGTGGGGGGCATTGCACCGAGTTTTTTGGGCTTCGCCATTGGCTGTTTTTAACGCATTGGTATTTATCTCGTTTATTTTAGGTGAATTAATAAAACATCAATTTACTAAATTTTATTAACTTGGCCAACATGAAAACGATATTAGAATTACTCCCGAATCCCACACCATTTTTGCAGCAAATTTTTGGTTTTTTGCAAGCAGATGGCATTGAGGTGAGCCGCTACGAACTCGACCATATTTGCTACCGAGTAGCTACACAACAACGCTATGAGGAATTAAAAAAACAATTGCTAGTACTAGGCGAATTACTAACCGAAAAACCCATTAGTGGCCGTCCTATTGCTACGTTTAAACTGGAACAACCCATCCTTTTTAACCAACGAAAAATTGAGCTGCTAGAACTGCCTGCTCCCAAACCCAACCGTTTTTATGCGGAGGGCTACGAGCATGTGGAGTTTGTAATTGATATGGATTTGCCAACTTTTGCAGAAAAATATCCCAATATTACATTTGATAAAAAGGGGATGGGGAAGGAGGTGAACCCCGATTTGCGCTTAAATTATGGGGAGCTAAGTGTAAAGTTTCATGAACACAATTTGGCGTATGTAATTGCGTATTTGGATGAGTAAATTGTTGAATTGCTTGATGGTTGCATTGTTTTATAAAAAAAGCTGCCAACATAAAAAAATGCTGACAGCTTTTGGTCGTTATTAGATTTCGTTAAGCAATTAATTACTTCCTGCAGAACCAGTTTTACCTTTACCAAAACCTACCTTACGGCGGCCGCCCATAATTTTGTTTTCGCTAATATCCTTTAAGTCGTCGGGGGTAATAAGGTTGAGCTTATCGTCTCGTTCTTCTTTAGTAAGCGTTGCTAGGCGCAAGTTTTGGTTTTTAATAACCTGTTCTACTGTTTTCATTACTGTACGTCCGTTTCCAAAAAAGTTATCCTTGCGACTGTGTAGTTCGGCAAAATAATCGGTTAAATCTTTTTCGGCATCGGGTTCTAGGGTTAGTTTTTCCTTTTCTAGGTGTGTTTTAGCAATTTGCATGAGTTCATCTACGGTAAAATCCTCGAAATCTAGCACTCGGTCAAAACGAGATTTTAATCCTGGATTGGCTTCCATAAAGTGCTTCATATTTTCGGGGTAGCCAGCAGTAACTACGGCAAACTCTCCCTTTTGGTCTTCCATGCGTTTAATAATTGTTTCAATGGCTTCCTTACCAAAGTCGGTGCTGCCACCTCTGGAGGTTAAGGCATAAGCTTCATCAATAAACAATACGCCACCAATAGCTTGGTCAATTTTTTCGGCGGTTTTAATGGCGGTTTGCCCTACATAACCTGCAATCAAATTTTGTCGGTCGCATTCCACTAAATGCCCACGTTCTAAAATGCCCAAGGCTTTAAAAATATTGGCTAAAATACGTGCTACGGTTGTTTTACCCGTTCCTGGATTACCCGTAAAAACAGCATGTAAAGAAAATTTGTTCAATACACTTTTGTCCATTTCTTTATAAAAGCGCACCAACTGTACCAGTTCATTAATTTCCTTTTTCACCTTTTTTAAACCTATCATGGCATTGAGTTCTGCAAGTGCCGAGGCCAATATATTTTCATCAATAGGAATATCTGGTAGGCGTTTTTCTTTGCCTTTAAAGATTGGTTCTATATCGTCTACCAAAATAGTCGATAATTCTTCTTTGCTTAGTTGGCGAGGGTTTTCGGTTTTCATTACCCGCAGTCCTAAATTAATTTTCGACATATCAATTAAGGAATAAACATAACGAGCATTGCCAAAATAGCGATCACGAGTACGGTAAGCTTCTACAATTTTATCGTACAAATACGCTTTAGCTTGTGTAGTAAGTACTACATTTCTGTTTTGCGAAGCATATTCGGCAATATCCGATAATTCGTGTGGCATATAATCGGGAAACTCGAACCATTGGGTAAAACGAGAACGCATACCTGGATTGGTGTCGATAAAAGTTCGCATTTCCCTAGGATAACCAGCTACAATAACCGCCAAATCACCCGCACCGTCCGACATTTCCTTGATAACAATTTCGATAACTTCTCTACCAAAATCTTTCAAGTCGTCTTTAGAACGGGCAAGGCTGTAGGCTTCATCAATAAATAAAATGCCGCCTCTAGCTTTTTTAATTGCCTCTTTTACTTTAGGTGCAGTTTGTCCAATATATTCGCCTACCAAATCGCCTCTATCAACCGAGTGTACATGGCCTTTACTAATAAGGCCTAGGTGTTTGTAAATTTGCCCTAGCATTTTGGCTACGGTAGTTTTACCAGTACCTGGGTTGCCTGTAAATACGGCATGTAGGTTAATATTGTGTGCATCTTCGAAGCCTTTCTCTAATCTAATTTTAATAAATTTGAGGTATTCGGCATAATCTCTAATGCGAGATTTGATGGTTTTTAATCCTACTAATTTACCAAGCCCTTCCATTACTTCTTCAAACGATTGTGGGTCTTCTTCTTTGTGGGGCGTAATGGTAATACCTTTGCCCGGCAGTACTGCTTCGCTAACGCCTTCCTCGGCCGTTTCGCCAACTTCAAAGGGCAGCATGGCAATGAGGTGATCCATAAAGGTGATTTCTAGCGTGTATCTATCTAAAAACCAAGTGCCTTTATCGTTAGAACCCCAGCCAGAGGTAATGGTCGTGTATTTATCCTCGGGATTGACTTGCAGTAATTCTACCGTTTCGCCTTTTAATTGGTGGGCATCATTGTAGAATTTAAAAGCAATTTCGCATTTCCAAGATTCTGTAACCAAGTTTTTATAAGCAAACTCTAGGAAGATGTACCGAGTATCTCGATTATCGAAGGCTTTCATATATACCCGTTCTTCGGGTTTAATATTACTGTTAGGTCCTTCGTATAATTTAATAGATTCGATAGAGAAGTAGGGGTTGTGGTCTTCGGTTACGAGTCCTACATCTTCTACCCAAAATTTTTGGGTAGCTACGAGTTCGCCATCTAAATAGGCCGACCATTCGTATTCTCCTTTTTTCCAATAAAAGCCAGTACGTTTATTACCCCATGCTTGGTAAATATAAATAATAGGCGTTTCCTTGTCTACCCGTTTATCGAGGGTAAGGTTACACAATTCTCGTTTGTGTTTGCCTTTAATGGCATGAGCTTTTAAAACGACCTCTACGTCCCAATCTTCTTCATCAAACTGTTTGTTGTAAAAAGACAATTCGGCGTAGATATAGGTTGTCTCGGCACGGTCGTACACCTTGCGGTATTTACGCATACCATTGGCCAACCATTCCGAAGAACCGTATACTTTTAAATCCTTGAATTTATATTTATTGGAAGATTTTTTCACTTTCTCCATTGATAATTATTTATTTTATAAAAACGAACAATGGGGCATTGTTAGGTTTTTGGGGCTGATAGCTTACCGCTACAATTTAACTAAAATTATGCGATGAAGTATCAATGTAAGGTCAATTCAACACGGGAGTTGAATTTATTTATTGGATGAATACTATTACTGCATGACCATAAAAGTACATTGTTATGTATGAATGACCAATTTTTATGCCATAAGTATTTCTCCAAATAATTGTTGGGCATTAGGGAAAAATAAAGCCTTACAAGCACCTATCACACCAATCGTTTTTTTTTGGTAAAAGCGAGGAGGGGATAAGGAGCTTGTAAAGCTTGTAAGATTTGGTTTTAAGTGCAAAGAGCCAAGGATGCGATAGGCATTATTCTGCTCGATGCTAGGAGACGATTAGGTAGATAATCCGTTAGGACTTAGGCTAATATCGAAAGGACGTTTGCCAATAAGTTTTTCTACATCGTCTTTAAATAAGATTTCTTTTTTGAGTAATTCTTGTGCTAATGCTTCTAGTTCGTTGCGTTTGTTGGTTAGCAGTTCTTTAGTGCGCTGATAAGCTTTACTAATGATAGAACGTACTTCTTCGTCTATTAACTGAGCAGTTTCGTCGGAGTAAGGTTTTTGGAAATTGTAATCGCCATTGTTATCGTTAAACGATACATTACCTACTTTACTATTCATTCCATACAAGGCTACCATTGCGTAAGCCATGCGGGTAATACGCTCTAAATCGTTTTGTGCGCCAGTAGATATTTTACCAAAGATGATGTCTTCTGCTACACGTCCGCCTAGGGTCATACACATTTCGTCTATGAGTTGTTCGGTAGTGTAGAGGTATTGTTCTTTAGGTACATACTGTGCATATCCTAAAGCGGCTACTCCACGAGGGATGATGGTAACTTTTAATAAAGGATGTGCATGTTTTAAGAACCAGCCACTAATGGCATGTCCTGCTTCGTGATAAGCAATAATTTTTTTCTCTTCTGGCGAAATGATTTTGCTTTTCTTTTCTAGTCCGCCAATTACTCTATCTACGGCTTCGTTAAAGTCTTCCATTTCTACCGAACTTTTGCCATGACGAGCGGCAATTAAAGCGGCTTCGTTACAAACATTGGCAATTTCGGCACCTGCAAAACCAGGTGTTTGAGCTGCTAAACGTCCAGCGTCAATATCGTCGCCTGTTTTAATGGGACCAAGGTGAACTTTAAAAATTTGCTCTCGTCCTTTAAGGTCGGGGCGGTCAATACTAATTTGGCGGTCAAAACGTCCTGGTCGCATTAAGGCACTGTCTAACACATCTGGTCGGTTAGTAGCGGCCATAATAATAACGCCTTTATCACCAGCAAAGCCATCCATTTCTACTAGCAATGCATTCAAGGTATTTTCTCTTTCATCGTTACCTTGTACCATTCCTCTGCCTCTAGCACGTCCAATGGCATCAATTTCATCAATAAAAATAATGCAGGGAGCTTTTTCGCGGGCTTGTTTAAATAGGTCACGCACACGAGATGCGCCTACGCCAACAAACAGTTCTACAAAATCGGAACCAGAGATAGTGAAAAAGGGCACTTTAGCTTCGCCAGCAACGGCTTTAGCCAAAAGTGTTTTACCAGTACCAGGAGGGCCAATGAGCAAAACGCCTTTAGGAATTTTTCCACCTAGCGCAGTATATTTTTGTGGGTTTCTTAAAAAGTCAACCACTTCTTCTACTTCTTCTTTGGCTTCATCTAGTCCAGCAACGTCATTAAAAGTAATATTTATTTCCGATTCTCCGTCGAGCAAAGTAGCTTTCGATTTACCAATATTAAAAATTTGCCCGCCTGCGCCACCCATGCCGCCGCTTACACGTCGCATAATGAGTAGCCATATACCTACCAAAATAATAAGGGGCAGGATATAACTAAAAAAATTGGCTCGCCAATCGGTACGGTTTTCAAAAAACGTATACACGACTTTATCTGGCGGAACGTCTGTTTGTGCTTTCTCAAGGCGTTCAGTAAATCTTTCGGCAGAGCCAATATTAAAGGTATAATGCGCTTTGGGTCCTAGAGCAGATGTGTTAATATCTTTATACTTTTCAGAAGAAAGAGCTGATTCTTTAATATAAACCTCTACTTGTTCTTTATTCACTACGGTTAGTTTTTCAACATCATGGCTAGGAAGATGTTCTCTAAAAAACTGTTCTTCGGATATTTTTTTGATACCCGAACCATAAGAAAGCAAATTAATGGCAATAATACCCAATAAGATAAGCCCATATAACCAATAATGGTTAAATGGCACTTTTTTATCTTGATCCTCTGGATTGTTATTATTGCTTTTATTTTGATTATTATCGCTCATGCGTAAAAATTAATCTGCTTTTGAAAGAAATGATGATTGATTATCAGTTTTTATATTTGGAGTTAAGTCGTCTTCATGATGTGTAACAATGGCGGCATCTCCCCATAGGTCTTCTAAACCATAGAATTTTCTTTTCTCTTTTAAGAAAACATGCACCATAATGTTAACATAATCAACAAGGACCCACTCTAGGCTTTGAAACCCTTCTTTAAATGCGGGGCGTTCGCCAAGTAGTTGTTTTACATTGTAACTAACATGCTCGGCAATAGCTCGCACTTGTGTAGGAGAGTTTCCTTCACATATAACGAGGTAGTCGGTCACTGCATCATCTAAGTTGGTTAAGTTAAGACTTACTACGTTATGTGCTTTTTTATCTAAAACGCTATCAATGATAGCGGCTAAAATTTGCTCGTTGGTGGCAGGTTGTTGGTTATTTTTAAGTAAATTGGCTTCCAATAGTGTGAAAATATTTAGTATTAATTCTATTCCGTACTTCCTTTATTTAGCAAGTTGTTTTTTTCTTTATAGAAAAAGTAGTTGTTAAGAAATTTTTGGATTGTTATTGTATCTTTACAACAGAAATAGAATTAATTAAGTTTAAACTCCAAAAGTAATAAAATTATCTTGTATAGTTCATATAACGTTAATTTTATCGGAAAGGTTTTATTAAAGCTCAATAAGATTGATTCGACGAATAATTATGCCGCTAAATTGCTAAAAAATGACTTTCCGATAGAAGGAACGGTTATATATGCAAAGCATCAGTATGCTGGTAGAGGGCAACGTGGCAATACATGGGAAACAAATGCCGACGAAAACCTCACGGTTAGCATTATTTTATATCCTAAAACATTGGGAGTAAATCGTTTTTTTTATTTAAACGAATGCATTGCTTTAGGTGCTTATGCTTTAGCCAAAGAATTGTTGGGTGATGATGTGCGTATTAAGTGGCCAAACGATATTTATTATAAAGACCAAAAAATAGGTGGCATACTCATTGAAAATACCATTTCGGGGCAACATTTTGCTGCTTCCGTTGTAGGCATTGGTATTAATGTAAACCAAACAAGCTTTCCAGAAACCCTACATCGGGCTAGTTCTTTAAAGCTAATAACAAATCAACAATACAATGTGCTTGAACTGCTAACAAAATTATGCCGTTATATTGAAATGTACTATTTACAGCTAAAATCTGACAAACTGACGCTTATACACCAGAAATATCTGTCAGTGTTGTATCGTTTTGGCGAGCATCATGACTTTGTTACCTCTACGGGCGAAAAGCTGCAAGCAAAAATTGTAGACGTAAATCCGCAAGGACAACTGCTACTCGAATATAAAGACGGGCCGCAGGGGGTAGCGTTACCAATTACTAAAAAATTTAACTTTAAGGAGATTCAATTTGCCGATTTGAGTTAAACCAATGTTTTAAGTTGGATTGTTTTTTGCGACAGACTAAACGAAATTTAAATACTACTACTAGGAATGAAACATTTGTTATTGCATTTTATTGCCTTTGGTTGCTTGGGCATTACTACCGAAATATTTTTTACCGCTATTACCGATACGATTACGGAGCTAATCGCTAAAAAACAAAAAGGAGGAACAATGGCCATTAATTGGTCGTTAACAGGCTACTCGTATATTTGGATGTTTTTTATTTACGGATTAGTAGCTTTTTTATTTCCTATTGGCTACCAATATGTTGCGCCTTTGCCCTTGTTGTTTCGCTTGTTTATATATATGTTAGGCATATTTGCTATTGAGTTTTTAATGGGCTGGCTGCTAGAAAAATTTACTGGACGTTGCCCGTGGCACTATACAAGCAGATGGGCAATAAAAGGTTTTATTCGTTTAGATTATTTTGCCTTTTGGATGGCCTTTGGATGGATATTAGAGGTGGTTTTTGTGTTGTTAAACAAAGCTTGGCCCTTAATTTAATATCCTGGTTTGCTCTTGTAATAATAAAACGAGTAATTAACTAATCTATTAAGCACTAAAAACACATTAGTAGGGAACTAACAGCGCAGCGATTTATTTTACTCCCCAATATCTTCATTCCACAGTTCTGGTTTGTCTTTAATAAACTGTTCCATCATGTTTACACATTCGGCATCATTTAAGTTTACTACCTCAACACCATGTTGCTGCATAAACGCTACTGCCCCTGGAAAAGTTTGCGATTCGCCAACAATTACCTTTTTAATACCAAATTGCACCACCGCACCCGCACACAAATAACAAGGCATTAGGGTAGAGTACAAAGTAGTACCTTTGTAATTGCCTATACGTCCTGCATTACGCAAACAGTCAATTTCGGCGTGGGTCATTGGGTCGTTTTTTTGCACCCTTTGGTTATGCCCTCGGCCTACAATTTGCCCGTTTTTTACCAGTACCGAACCAATGGGAATACCGCCTTCCGATAATCCTTTTTGTGCTTGCTCAATAGCAGCTTGCATGTATTTATCTTTTTTCATTAGTTGTTATTTTTTATTAGGGAGTAAATTATTTACGTTTCCTAAATTACAGCAATTTCCATTCCTGTAAAATAGCAGCACTCTCTGTCGATTTAATAAAGTTGTTAGCTTGGAGTATATCATAATATTTTTGCAAAATAATGCCTGTATTAGTATGAGGATGTGCTTTAATTATTTGTTGATAGGCTTCCTTAAACTGTTGATTTAAGGCATTATTTTTGCTATTAAATGCAGGTGTCTTTTCTGCACCTAACATAATAATCGTTAGCATTTTTTTGTTGTAGGTTTGCAGTTCCTTATTTAAGGTAAAGTGAGGTTTTGTTTTTGCAAATTGCTCCCAGTCAATAATTCTTTTAGCAATTTTAGCCAAAGGCAATACGATTTTACGATCCTTATCCACCGAAGGAATAGCTGATTCTTCCATAAATGTATTTAAAAATAATTGCATGGTAGGTGATAGGCTGTTGAACAAAAATTTATTTAAACGATTAGGGTTTTTGTCAATCGTGTTTCTTTGGCCTTTTATGCCAATCATAAAACCATTTTCAATTAAAGCCTGTAGTTTAGGAGCTATCCTTGGATGAATAGCTGTTTTGGGTTTTAACTCACCAATGCCTGCAAATTGTCGATATAAATTATAATTAGAAGTGTCTACTTTTTTGGTGTTGTCAATGCTAATATCATTTATTTCTTCATGGAAATGACGATGTATTTTAGCATGTACGGTTCTATAAAAATCTCTAATGGCTACAAAACCAAGATCCTTAATGGCAGGCTCGCAATTTTGAAAATGATTTTGAAAGTAGCTAATAGCCTTGTTAACACTTGCAGGATCGGTTTTTTGTAAATTATTTAAGTACTGATTAAACAGGGGCAATTGGCATTGCACGGCTGCATCTGTGCTAGTATTATTACTTTGTTTAAGCGGCTGTTTTGTTGTATTATTGTTAGTGGTATCAGAAACACAAGACAACTGCAAAAGGATAAATAGCGTAAGCAAACAAGAGCTTATAAATGTAGTGTTCATGTTTAATTATTAGTTGCAATAAAGGGTATATGGGTTTTGCCTCAAATATAGCAAAAAAATAGGGCATGTTTTAATTAGGCTTAACACTTCTGCCAATAGCGGATGCATTGTGCATGGTATTTGAACGGTTAGGCTACGTTTCGCCTTTGAAAAATGTTAACTGAAATTTTGGAAAAATACAACAAGCTAAAAAGGAGAATTTATAATAATTATATCCTTATGTTAAGTGTTGGTTTAGCAAAATTTAATTTTGTTTTGCAAAGTTATACGCAAGCTTGAAATGATATTAGTTTAATATTATGTTTATGCGTTTGTCGCTTAAAATCAATTTTTTGATATTAGGATAGCCAAAAAATAGCATATCATCTGTTATAAATAACAAAAAGAATCAAAAAAAGTTATGAAAAACAGTAAATGCTATGAGATATTGTGATATTTATATAAATTTGCCACTACAAAAAATAAGAAAATGCCTTAATGAAGGTCTATTATGAACTTTAATTAATTTAAATAATTGCCATGGGAAAAAAAATTATCCTTATGTTTGCAACAATTGTTGCATGTTTCACACTCTATTCAAATTCAGCAGAGGCACAATGCCCTGTTCCAATAGCTATTGATGTATTAAGCATTGATTGTAATGATGCTACACAAACATTTACCGTTTCAGTACAAGTAAGTGGAGGTTTAGGCTCATCTTATACTATTGGAGGTACTTTATTTAATGTTAACACAGATGAAGTAGGCAATCCGTTTATTATAGGACCACTTCCTGATGGGCAGTCTTTCTTTATTGAGGCCTCTGATGCAGCAGGTTGTGTAGATACTTATCAAAGTGGTGATGTAACCTGTTCTAAATGTCCTAGTGACATTATTAGCGGTATGCCTACAGGGCCATTAAATGTTTGTACAGGTTCGGTATCTGCTCAAGCATCTACTATTGCTATTAGTGATACCTCGTTTGTAACTTACGTATTACACACATCGTCAGGTTTACCTACCAATAGCTCTGTAGTTAGTAGTAATCCAGCAGGTATATTTAATGCAGGTGGTGCATTAGCAAACAATACACAATACTATATTTCTCCTGTAGTAGGTGTTACTGATAATAACGGTGATGGTATTCCTGATTTTGACCATGAGTGTACTACTTCCTTAGTAGGTACGCCTGTAATGTTTACAGATGGCGTTAGTATTAGTTTTAACAATAGCGATTGTGATAATACAACTTCACAAGGAATCTTTACCTTAAACGTAAATGGTTCGCCAGGCGTTACCTATACCATTTCTGGTATTATAAGTGATGTGGTAGTTGGTAGCGGAACCGTTACTGTTGGACCATTAGATGATGGTGTTAGTTTTAGTGTAACAGCAACTGGCGGTGGCTGTTCTAATACTTATACGGGTCTTGTTGATTGTGAAAAAACACCTGTTGAGTGGGCTAGTTTTACTGGCGAAGCAAAAGAAAACGGTAACTTTATTAAATGGGTAACTGCTACAGAGTTTGAAAACGATCACTTCTTAGTAGAAAGCTCTACAGATGGTGTTAACTTTAACACTATCGAAACGATTGCAGGTGTAGGTAATAGCCTTGTTGCTAATGCTTACGAATACTTAGATAAAGATGCTTTATCGGGTGTTACTTATTACCGTATTACACAAGTAGATTTAAATGGCGATACATCTAGTACGCAAGTATTAAGCTTAACTCGTGGCGAAGTAACAACAAGCATTAACCGTGTAGTAACTACTACTACAAGTGTAATGGTTGTAGCTACAATTGCTCCGAATGCTAATACGCAATTAATGGTAACCGATTTAGCTGGTAGAACCATTATTCACCAAACGGTAGAAGCGCAAGAAGGTTTACAAACCATTGCCTTAAATGCCGGTGAGCTAACAAGCGGCTTGTACTTAGTTACCTTAACAGATGGTAACAACGTTACAACTGCTAAGTTTGTAAAATAAACTTCAACTTATTCTTAAAAATTCTTTAAACAAGAATTTTACCTCAATGCCCCAATGCTTTTTTAAGTGTTGGGGCATTTTTTGTTTTTATTCTTTTGCCTTGCATGCAACCTTATAGCAGAAATTTAATATCTTGTAATAAAAGTCATGTTTTAAATTCCTCAAAAATAATCCCTTCCATGAAAACACTATCTATCCTCACTTTTAGCCAATTATTAGTGGTACTAGGCTTGTTACTAGCTCCAATATTCGTAACCGCACAATGCCCGCCACCCATAAAAATTGAGGTGTACCAGGTAGCATGTGATAATGCAACCCAAAGTTTTATAGTTGATGTTAGGGTTAGCGGAGGAGTAGGCGAACCCTACAATATTGGTGGAACCTTATTTAATACCACTACTGCCGAAACAGGCAACCCTTTTAAAATTGGCCCACTTGCCGATGCACAAACGTTTAGCGTAGAAATTACAGATGCCACAGGTTTGGCTGCTTCCTATATTAGTGAACAAGTTACCTGCCTTTTTTGCCCTTCCGATTTTGTAGCAAATATGCCTACCGATTCTATAGGCACTTGCGAAGGCACGGTTACCGTACAAGCCGAAACCATTGAAATAAGTGATACAACCTTGCTAACCTATATTTTACATACGTCTACCAATTATCCTTTTCAAGGAAAAATAGTAGCTGCCAATGCATCAGGTACTTTTACCATGGGCGGCGCAGTAGAAAGCAATAAGCAATACTACGTATCGGCAGTAACAGGAATGAAAGATGCAGATGAAGATGGTATCCCCGATTTTAACCACGAATGCACCAAAGTTTGGGGCAATACGCCCGTTTGGTTTTCGGAAGTGAAAATTAATTTTATTAATGCCATTTGCGATTATGACGGAAATGGATATCAAGGTAGAGGAGTGCCGTATTATTTTTTTCATTTTGAAGGTTCGCCAGGAGTTACCTATAACATATCGGGCATTAAGGAAACTACTTTTACAGGCAGCGAATTTTTGTTGATAGATGGCATGGTGAGTGATGAGTTTTTTACCATTAATGTTGAAAACGGTGCTTGTACCGATAGTTATACCAGCGTATGCGAATGTGCACATTTGGCAATAGAATGGGCAGCGTTTACAGGAGCGTCAACTCCCAATGGCAACTTCCTGAAATGGTCAACCGCTACCGAAACAGCCACCGATTATTTTTTGGTAGAATGCGCCACCGATGGCAAACGATTTAGTCCTATTGCAAAAATAGCAGCAATAGGCACCAGTTATACCCCAAAAGAATACACGTATTTAGATGCAGCTGCTAAGGCAAATATTTGCTATTACCGCATTAAACAAGTAGATATAAATGGCAATACTACTAGTACCAAAGTTTTGAGTTTAGATAGAGCAAGCTTAAAGGCAAATAGGCAAATGGAAGTGTTAAGTATTAGTAGCCAACAAATAA
>JAHDBT010000082.1:1328-5683 GCA_020630215.1 Bacteroidota bacterium | reverse complement strand
TAAGTATTAGTAGCCAACAAATAAACATTGCTACTTACGCTATGCATACAACGGCAGCAGCAAAACTCGTTATTAGCGATTTAAATGGGCAAACGCTCCTCCTTAAAAACATCTCAATACAAGTAGGCGAAAATAACACCTTAGTAGATACCAGCTTGTTACCCAATGGCTTATATCTAGCAAGCTTAATAGTAGGAGGAAATAAAACAACTGCTAAGTTTGTAAAATAAAATGAATTGCAGACTAGTAAAAGCTCAATAATTTTACTATCTTTATTAAATGTTAACCCTTATTTAAATAATCGCATAGTTTCCCACAAAGCCCCAAACAACAATTTATTACTGCAAATAATATCTCATTTTTCCTACCTATTTACCAATAGTTTATGGTGCTTATAGTGGTAAACCTATGTAAAAAAGTGATTTAAAATGAATGATTCAATCAAAATGTTTTTTCGCAAAATGTTAGTTTTTTGCGTGGCTGCGGCTGCGTGTATGTGTAGTTTGGAGGAGGAGGTGAGGGCGCAACCTCTTACAATAACCCTAAATGATATTAACTGCAACTCCTTAACCAATGAATATACTATTGATATTGAAGTAAATGGTGCCTATGGAGAACCCTACCAAATAACAGGAGCCATAGAAGGAAGCACCGACGATTTAGGCAATCCATTTACCATAGGCCCTTTTCCTGATGGGGAACCTTTTATAATAAGTGCAGCTAGTACTAATGGAATAGATACCTTAACAGAAACCTACTATTCCAATCCTGTTACTTGCATTCCCTGTTACGGTTCCTACATCGAACCCTTGCCAACCGTTAGAAGAGCAGTATGCGATGGCAATGTCTATATGCCTACCCCAAACTTTGATATTGGCTTCGAAGAATTGCTGATTGCTTACCTACATACCGATTCTATATTAACCCCAGACAACATCCTTTTAACTAAAAATGTGCAAGAAGGAGAAGTATTTGGCTTAGAAGAACCACTACAAACCAATACCGAATATTATCTCTCTTTTGCAGCGAGTGATTTTTTAGGAACGGATGGTTTACCTGATTTAAATCATTATTGTACCACTATTAGCACAAGTCAACCCATTGTATTTTTAGAACCCATCACCGTCTTCGTTGAAGAAGTTTGTAATCCTGATGAGGATGAGCAGGATTTTATAATAGAAGTTACAGGCGGTTATCCTGCTTTTGATAATGAAACAAGTTATCTTATTGAAGGGACTATATATATGCCAATTGCTATTGGAGAGGTGCTTACTCTAGGGCCTTTACCCGGTAATTTGTCTTGGCTTTTAGTCGTCTCTGATATTGCTGGTTGCGGCAAGGAGATAAGTGGATCGAGTTATTGCGGACCTCCGTCTCTTGTATATATGAGTGAAACAGAAACCATTTGTGATGAAACAACCAACGAAGTAACGATTAGTTATTATGTTGGTGGTGGGTATGAAGGGGAGTACGATTTTTATTATCAAAATAGCGATGGCAGTGAAGGACAAGGTAATACGGCCGAATATGGCAATCCTTTTACCATAGGTCCCTTCGCCGAAGGTTCTGTACTTACAATAGGTGCGTCAAGTACCAACGGAACTGATACCGTAACTATTGATTATGATTTCGGCCCGCTTAATTGCAGCCCTTGCAACGAATATTTCATCAACCCATTACCAACCGATAGAGCATTGGTATGTAGTGGTGATACTTATATGCCTAGTCCCGAATTTGATCCTTATGCATGGCCCATTGCTTATATACATACCGAACCCGAACTTACGCCCGATAATATCCTTCTAACTAAAGAGGTACTAGCCGAGGAAGTTTTTAGCTTAGAAGAACCACTACAAACCAATACCGAATATTATATTTCTTTTGTAGCCAGTGATTCTTTAGGAATAGACGGTTTACCCGATTTAAGTAACGATTGCACCACCATTACTAATAGCCAACCTATTGTATTTTTAGAACCCATCACCATCTCTATTCTTGAAGAAGATTGCGATTTTGAAACAGCAGATGGAACTTATTTAATGGAATTAACAGGCGGTTATCCTGCTTTTGATAATGAGGTAAGTTATACCATTTCAGGTGTTACAAACTTATTTGTTAATTTTGGTGATGTTTTTATTATAGGGCCTTTGTCTGTTGGTACTCCTTGGGAGTTATATGTATCTGATGCAGCAGGCTGCTTTAATCAGGTTACACGAATAGTAGAATGTGAATCTGAACCAATACTTCCGCTAATTATCAGTGTAATAGATACTATCTGTAATGAAACAACGAATGAAATCATGCTTACTTTTAGTGCTGAAGGAGGCTATGGTGAACCTTATTTTTATTATTATGTGGATGCTTATGGCAATCAAATAGAAGGTTATACTGCTGATGTAGGCAATACTTTTACCATTGGTCCTTTTCTTGGTGGAACAGGTATCGAGGTAGCTGTGGAGAATTTTGGTGACGGGGACTTTCTTGTTGAACTAGTTGAGATCAATCCTATAATATGTACCGAATGTGTCGAGATTAGTATTGCCGACTTACCAAGCGAACCCTCCTATATATGTGCAGGCGACGAAGCACTTGTAAATCCAACCTATGAAATACCTGTTGATGGAAATATTTTGGCTTATTTACATAGCAGCAGCAATTTAACATCAAGCAATATTATAGCTACTGCCGATTTTGTAAATGGCGAAACTTTTAGTGCAGGCGATGATATTTTAGCCAATACCCAATATTACATATCTGTAGCAGGAGGCAACCTATTACTAGCAGATGGAAGCCCCGACTTGATGCACTATTGTACCCTTTCTACCAATAGTATGCCCGTGGTTTTCTTAGAAGAAATTCTGCTAACTTACGAAGTCAATCCCTGTGATGGCAATCCCGACAATGTAACCTACGTCGTAGATTTACAAGGCGGCTTACCTGCCTTTGATGCCGCAAGCAATTATGCTGTAGAAGGCGCTTATGATGGAACATTACCCCAAGGTACTTTTCTTTTGGGACCATTATCGGAAGGAGACAACTGGAGTATTACAGCTACAGATGACCTAGGTTGTTCCCAAAATATTGAGGATGCCGCCGCTTGCCCTGTACAATGTGCTATTGAAATTGCTACCATCGAAATTTGTAATGATTATACAGGTACTTTTAACCTATCTGCCAACGCCACAGGTTTTAATACGGGCTACGAATGGACTTTAACAACCGAAGATGGAACGATACTCACACAATCAGGCGAAACCGTATCGTGGGAGGAGGTTGCTATTAACCAAACATTTGAATTGCTAGTAGTAGACCAAGACGGATGCACCGATACCTACGAAGGAGACGCACCTGAATGCCTCGAATGTCCGAGCATTGGAGTAGGAGCAATGCCTAGCGAAACCGTTTATGTTTGTGATGGTGATGCAACAAGCATAACAGCAGCAGATATACAAACAGAATCGGGAGTAATTGTACAATACATCGTACATACTTCTCCAGAGGTGCCTAATGGAACTACTGAAATTATACTAGCCGCTGCATCGGGCGAATTTAATTTAGCCGATGGATTAACAAGCAATACCCAGTACTATGTATCGCCTGTACTAGGAGTTGTAGATGTTAATGATGATGGCGTAGCCGATTTAGATCATCCTTGTACCCTAAGTGTTGCTGGCGTGCCGCTTGTATTTTTAGCACCCCTTAGCATCGACCTCGTATCCGAAAATTGCGATATGCTAGGAGAAAGTAGTTATACTTTGGAGGTAAATGGGGGCTATCCTGCTTTTGCTGCAAGCATAGGAGAAAATGCTACTTTTGAAATAACAGGCATTTATACTGATGAAGTAGCTATTGGCAGTTTTACCACCAACAACATCCTTGACGAAACCGAATGGAGCTTAACCGCACTAGACGAACAAGGCTGTGAAACCACCATAACAGGCGAAGTAGATTGCCCATTAATTTATGGCGTAGGAGACCTAAACGGAGAGGCAACGAATCATGCCCAAATTTTACAGGCACAAATGCAGGCAAATGGCATTCAAGTACAAGCACATTTCCCCAAACATGCCAACACTAACCTCTACCTTACTGATATTACAGGGCGCACCATTTACCAACAAAAATTACTAGCAGAACCAGGCTCGCAATCGTTACATATGCCATTGCAAACCAGTAACTTAGCCAGCGGTTTATATTTAGTTACTTTAAGCGATGAGAAAGGAAATAGAACGACCGTGAAGGTATTTAAATAATGGATTTTGATGTTGTGATGGCATCGTAAATCGAGAAATAAAAAAGGTTGCTAGTGATGAAAATCCTAGCAGCTTTTTTTTTGTAATGCCATAATTTTATGG
>JAHDBT010000082.1:0-1228 GCA_020630215.1 Bacteroidota bacterium | reverse complement strand
CAGCTTACTTCAATTTTGGCCGCAACCGTTCACTCCGTCCTTTGCGATAAACCTGTCGTCCTTTATCAATACCTTGGCGCAGTTCTTTTTGTTCTTCTTCGGGGAGGTTAATAATTGTTTGGCATTCTTCCGAGCAGCATTGTTGGTATTTTTCGGCACATTCACTGCATTGGATAAAGAGGAGGTGACAACCATCGTTTACACAATTAATATGGTCGTCGCAGGGCTTGCCGCATTGGTGGCATTCGCTAATAATTTCCTCACTAATGCGTTCGCCCAGGCGGTCGTCGAAAACAAAATTTTTGCCAACAAACTTATTTTCTAGTCCATTGGCCTTTACCTGTCTAGCATACTCAATAATGCCGCCTTCCAACTGAAACACCTTTTCAAAACCTTTGTGCTTGTAATATGCACTCGCTTTTTCGCATCGAATGCCGCCCGTGCAGTACATCACAATATTTTTATCTCGTTTATCTTGCAGCATATCCTCAATAATGGGCAGCGAATCCCTAAAAGTATCTACATCTGGGCAAATGGCTCCTTTAAAATGTCCTACTTCACTTTCGTAATGGTTTCGCATGTCGATAATAACGGTATTAGGGTCGGCAGTAATTTCGTTAAACGCTACTGCATCCAAGTGTACGCCTTTTTGGGTAACATCAAAAGTGTCGTCATTTAGTCCATCCGCTACAATTTTGTCTCGTACTTTTATTTTCAATTTGTAAAACGATTTCCCATCGTCTTCAATCGCAATATTTAGGCGAATGCCTGCTAAAAAAGGAATGCCGTACAAATGGGTTTTAAACGCTTCAAAATGATGTTCGGGTACACTAATTTGTCCATTAATACCTTCCTTTGCTACATAGGTACGTCCATATACCTTCCAGGCATCCCAAGCTCTAAACAGTTCGTTGCGAAACTGTTCTGGGTCGAGGATGTGAGCATATTGGTAAAAAGAAAGGGTAATGCGTTTAAAATCTTCAGCAGCCAATTGCTGCTTTAAAATTTCTTTATCAATTTTGTTGTACAAAGCCATTTTTAGTAAATCTATATTTTTGACAATTTAGGAAGCGATTAAAGAACAAGTAGCAATCCTCATTTATTATTTATAAATTCTACTTGATCTTTTGTCCTTATTCTGCGTTGCAAATACTCGCAATAGCTTAGGCTATTCCTGCGTTTTGCGCCTTGCCTAAGAACAAAATTTCTACGCAGAACTGTTATAAGT
>JAHDBT010000081.1 GCA_020630215.1 Bacteroidota bacterium | reverse complement strand
CTTGAAGCCCGTTATGCTCCAGCCGGGAGGCTGGAACAGGCGTTCTCTTTTTTTTACAAAAAAGGAACGCAGGGTCAAGCGTCCCCGCTTGAGCCAAACGGGTTTAAAGCCTCCTGGCTTGTAGCAAAAAAGATAAACACCTCCAATAAATAGGGAGGGTAATAAATATGGAAATGCACAAAACTCAATGTGGTCTAGTATAGCTATACTTATCCAATACATTCAAGCAAGGTAAAATGGCCTTGCTTAAATGTTGTCGTATTATATGTTTTTATTGGCACTATTTATTAACTGGTAAAAAGTGCTTTTAGTCTAATCGAAGGCTTCTTTATACCTAAAGCGAAGCGTACCTTCTACTTTCTACCAATATTCAGCTCCTAAAACCAATGCCCTAAATGAAAGGCAAAATTGCTTCTTAATTCTACTAAATTGTATTCGGCACTAAAAACAACAGGTCCTAAACGGCTTTCCATTCCTAGTTCTAAACCTATGCCATGCGTGTAATCCCAATTGTTAAAAACAGTTGCGCCAAGGGTGTTGTTGTTTACGGCAATGCGTTGTAAGTTATAATAGGCACTGTTAAAAACTAAAGAAGTAAAATAGCCTGCATAGGGTTCTACTTGTACTTTAATTTGTGCTAGTGCGTAGGCAGAAGCGGGTTGTTCCATGTATCGCAAGCCAATAAATTCTATGTGACTGCGTTCAAAGGGTAATGCTCGTCCTAAATAAAAACGATTGAAAAAATTGTTTTCGGCTAGGCGAGTCCAAGCTGCATCGGCTCCTAAAATTGGCGTTACTTTTTTTCCTATCGGAAATGCTTTGGACATTTGCAAGCGGGCTAAAGCATTGTTGTTTTGTGCTACAGAGTTGGGATCGTTGGTGGTGACTTTAAAATTTCGGTTAAATAAATATTTTCCTTTTAACTGAAAAAACGAACCTTCGGTAGGAAAGTGATCTTTGTTGTAGGTATCTCTTAAAAATTCTAATTGTAAAAATCCTTGATTTAGTATAAGTTCGTTGTACGTAAAATCAAAAAAGTCATTGCCTAGTATAAATTGTTCTAAACCAATGCCTGTAGACACTAGGAAACGGTTGTTAAAAGTAGAAAAAATATTGAATTCGGTATTGGCATGACGCAATTCTAATAAGGGACCACGGTTGTTATTAATATAATTGTAACCTGGATAAAAATGAATGCGTCCTCCTAGGTGCCAACCAACATTTGGTCGGGTAGAAGTGTTCATATAATAATCAATATCCAGCCCTGGGTTTTCTGCTACCCGAAGATCAATATTTAACTTAGAGCCCGAAAAAATGCGATTGCGTAAAGTTAAATTTAGAAGTAAAGCCGATTTAATTCTCGAATCGTAATTGGCACTTAACCTAATATACTCTCCATTTTGGTGCTGCACTCTTAACAGCAATTTATAACCATCGCCTTGTGGTATTAAACGATAACTAGCTAAGGCAACCAACTCGCTACCATATAGTTTTTTAAACCTAGTTTCGAGGTCGTCTAAACTGTATATTTTAGGGGTCTGAATTTGCACCATGTTGGCAATTGTTTTCATGCCTTTGGCTTCGCAACCTGTAATTTCAAAATCAACAATATTTACTTTTTCTGGAATATTTGCGGAACGAGGCGGCAATTTTTCTCCTTCACCAACTAAGGCTTTTACTTCGGGTAGGGTTTCTAAAGCAGCTATTCTTCCTAAGGACATCATCGTATCATTTTCGCCAAAAGCCAAGGCATTAAAAGCCGAAATTTGGGGTTTTATAATCACATCCGCCAATTTTGCTTGTTCAATATTCGATTCTACTATGCGGTAACTGCTTGTTTGGTCTAGCACATCGAGTAAAGTTGTAAACGATTCCCGGTCGTATAGTGGACCGCCAATATCAATGGCAATTGTTTTATCTGCACCTAAATCAATGGCATCTTGTACGGGTAAGTTTCTAATTACACCACCATCAATTAAAATTTTATCGCCAATTTCAAATGGCACAAAAATAGAGGGCAGCGACATACTTGCACGCATTACATCTGCTAAATCACCTTCGCCATAAACAATGGCGTTGCCCGTTTCAAAATCGGTAGCAATGCCTCGGTAGGGGATGTCGAAATCGTCGAAATTGGTGATGCCGTGTGCAGGAATTGTGAGGCGAGAGAGTAGGAGGGAGATTTTTTTTCCTCTTACCAAACCTTTGGGCAAAGTAACCTTGCCATTGTCAATAGGAAAACTTATTTGATAGCGTTCGGCCGCATTGCGTTCTTCAATCGGGAAATATTCTCGTTCCAGTTCGTCGTCAAAATAATACGTCCAATCAACACTATTAGCTAGGGCTTCTAGTTCTTCAACCGAGTAGCCAATGGCATACAAACCGCCTAGGATGCTGCCAATACTTGTACCCGTAATCATATCAGGGCGAATGCCTTCTTGTTCTAGGATTTTAAGTACGCCAATTTGAGCAAAACCCTTTGCGCCGCCACCCGAAAGTGCCATTCCAATTTTAGGTTTGCCATCGGTTTTTTTAGGAAGCGCATTAGTTGTATTTGCTTCTGGTTGTGCTTGTAAAGGACTAGAAAATAGGAGGTAAACCATGCATAATAAAAACCATGTTACCTTTTTGTTGTATGATTTGATTGTTGTTTTCATGGGAGTAAAAGTAGGGATATTCTTGGAAATGAGGGAATTTTGGGGCTTTAATATTAGTACGTGCAAGGAGAGGAGTTGAAGGGGATATAGGATTTGTTTAAAAGAATAAATTGTTTTTTACCATTTAAATTGTTAATTTTGATTGATAATTTATTACAAGGTAGTTTCATGATATGCAAAGAGAATTAGTAAATATAATAGATCGACTTCCTGCTTCTGCAATTAATAGTTTATTAGAGTATGCAGAGTTCTTACTATTGAAATATGATATTGTTTCAGAAAAGGAAGAAGAGGAATTGAGTGAGGAAATGAAAGTTTTTCTTACCAAAAGAATGGAACGTCATGAAGCTAATAGGGAAAAGGCAATAGGTATTGAAGAGTTAAAAAATCGGTTAAATAAAAAATATGGTTTTGAATTAGAATGCAATTCTTAGTGATGATGCTATTATAGATATTGAAGAAGCTATTTCTTGGTATGAAGAGCAGAAAAAGGGATTAGGAGAGGGGTTTTAATTAGAGATTGTTGAACTTTTACTTTTTTTAGAACAACGTCCTGCTTTATTGTCTAAAGTTTATGAGGATATTCGAAGGGTGAATTTGAATATTTTTCCTTATGCCATGTTTTATCGAGTTAATGAAGTATTGAAGGAGGTTGTTGTTATAGCGGTAATGCATCAGAAAAGAAGTCCAGAAATATGGAAAAAGAGAATTGAATAATTAAAACACTATCCCCTCATATATTGATGCTAGTTTTACACTTATGCCTAATGAGCTTAAATCAATGCTTGTTTCTAATCCTTCCACTCTGGTAATTTTCCATAAATCATTTACCCGTTTATACAATTCCACCGCAGCTTCGTCTTGTTCTATTAACAAATATTCTTGCAAACTTTCTAGTTGGCGGTACTTATGAAATTTTGCGCCCCTATCATAATTAGAGGTAGAATGAGATAATACTTCTACAATAAGAATAGGATTTGTTATAGAGTTAATTTCGTTTTTAGCGTAGGCTACTGCTCCACAAATTACCATTGCATCAGGGTAAACATAGGCCTTCTCTTTGGCAATATGTACTTTAATTTCACTTGTATAAGCCCTGCAATCACTTTCTTTTTCTTTTAAAGCACTACGCATTTCTCCAAATATATTTCCACATATTGCACCATGATTAAAAGTGCCACCAGCTAAAGCATAAATAGTCCCATTATGGTATTCATATTTTATATCGTTTTCTTTTTCTATAGAGATATAATCAGCTACACTAATATTATTTAATTTTTTTGCTTCCATTTTATTACTAGGCTATTTGCATTTTTATAGAAATGTTACTTGTTACGCTAATATAAGGGATTAAAGCAGCATTTGCAATTCTTCCTATTGGTTTTTCTTACGCTCACAAAAAAAGCTACCAAAAAAATGCAAGATTTAATTTCTTAGGTACTAAATAAGCCCCTAAACCATTTTGGCATAAAATCCACTATGCAGCAATTGTCGATATAACAAAAAACTCCTGTCTAAAATTTACACAAAGATGTCACTCAAAATAGTCATACTATTTAATTTTTTGAATTAAAAACCCGAAATAATAAAACCTTTTATGGGAGTTTGCGTACAAAACACAGAAGCCCGCTTATATTACTGTGACAGACTTATTTAAATGTTACCTACTCTTTTAGCCCGCATCAATCATCCCTTATTTTAACAAAACATACATTTTTGTTAAAGCCATCTAGCTAAACAATATTATAATAAATATATCTAATAACAGCAGTATCAATACTGATTGCATGGGAAAATAGTGCATGGCATGATTTTAACATGATAAATTGGTAACCAAGAAAAAAAATGATTGACAGTTATGAGAACATTGATACCATTCACCGCATTCTTATTATTAATTAGCACCTTGTTTATTCAGGTTCAAGTGCAAGCGCAGGTTGTTGAGTCAGATTATAGAACAGGCGAGGTTTATTTGAAACTACAAGATAATGTACGTTTCGATTTGCCAACCTTTGATACTAGAAAAGGCAATAACGCACAGGCACTACCTAGTGAATTTGCTGAAATAGCAGCAACTTTTGAAATTACCGAAATTAGAAAGGCTTTTCCTTTGTTGAAAACACCAACATTTGAAAATACTTATTTGGTTAAATTTAATGCAAATGAGGAAGTTTCTCAATTATTAAGAGCATTTAAGGGTAATCAGGATGTTGAATATGTAGAGCAAGTGCCTAAAGAATACTTGTTTTTAGATCCTAATGATACGGAGTATCAGCTAGGGTATCAAACGTATTTAGATGCGCTAGATATGCCAGAGGTATGGGGGCTTACAGAAGGTTCGGCAGATGTGGTAGTAGCTATTGTTGATGATGCGGTAAAAACCGATCATCAGGATTTAGCCAATAAACTATGGACCAACCCTGGCGAAATTCCTAACAATGGGGTAGATGATGATAACAATGGTTTTATAGATGATATTCATGGTTGGGATAGAGCCGATAATGATAACAACCCTATTCCACCATCTTGGGCAACTACTTCTTCGGGTTTTTCGCATGGTACACACGTAGCAGGTATTATAGGAGCGCAAACCAATAATAATTTGGGGGTAGCTTCTATTGGGATTAATACCAGCATTATGGCTGTTAAATGTACTCGCGATAATACCGCTAATACCAATAGCATTGAGTTTGGTTGGTCGGGTGTTGAGTATGCAATTGCTGCTCGTGCCGACATTATTAATATGTCGTGGGGTGGAACAACTTCCTCTATTACCCACACCAACATTTGCGACCTTGCCGAAAGTTTAGGAATTGTAATGGTAGCAGCCGCTGGTAATTATGGTAATAATACGCCTTTATATCCTGCCGCTTATCCTAATGTAATTGGGGTAGCAGCTGTTGATAATGAAGGGGTAAAACCTAGCTTCTCTAACTATGGTGATTGGGTAGATATTTCTGCTCCAGGTGTTTTAATTCGCAGTGCTATTGCTACCTCTACTAGTGCTTATGGATACAAAAATGGTACGTCAATGTCAACGCCTGTTATGGCGGCTATTGTTAGTTTATTAAAAGCCTACAATCCTTCTTTATCACCTGCAGGTGTGCGAGATTGTCTATATTCTACTACAAATAATATTGATGGTATTAACGGACCCTACGGAGGTCAATTAGGTACAGGCATGGTTAACCCTATGTCTGCATTAGCTTGTGCGGCATCCTGTTTAAGTCCGTTTAACTTAGCAGCTGGCGATGTAGGTGGTAGCAATGTTACTTTAAATTGGGCAGCAATTAGTGGCGCAATTAGCTACGAAGGTAGAATTAGAGAAGCTGGTACAAGTAACTGGGTAGATTTTACATCTAGCGCTAATTATTATACTTACAATGGCACCTCGCCTTGTAAGGTGTACGAGTTTCAAGTAAAAACAGATTGTGGTGCTGATGACAGTAATTATTCTGAAATAAAAAGTTTTGAAGTGCCAGGGAGCGCAGGTAACTACTGCGAATCTAATGGGAATAGTGCCAATCACGAATGGATTGCAGGGGTTGTTTTTGAAGGTATTAACCAACAAACAGGAAATAGCGATGCGGGTTATTCTGATTTTACATGCGATGCGACTGCTACTGTAGCAACAGGCGATTCTTATACCATTACGTTAACACCTGGTTATTCTGGTACTGCCTACCAAGAATATTTTACCGTATGGATTGACTGGAATCAAGACGGTGATTTTAGTGATGCTGGCGAAGCGGCTTTTGTGCCCTCTGCTAATGCAACTTCAACAATTACAGGCACAATTAATGTGCCCGATGATGCAGCCGCTGGCCCTACTCGTATGAGAGTAAGTATGAAATGGATAGGGTCTAATAGTCCCGAATTACCAACCGCTTGTATGGCTCCATCGGTATTTAAATATGGCGAAGTGGAAGATTATACAGTAAATGTGGAAGGTGGTTTTAGCTTACCTTGTATTGCTCCTAATGGTTTAACATCAAGTGGCATTACCGAAACAAGTGCGAACATTAATTGGGCACCTCAAACAGGTTCCGAAAGTTTTAAATTAGAATACCGTGCAGTAGGAAGCTCTTCTTGGTTATCGGCAAATAATATTGCTTTAGACCAAATTCCTTATAGCGTAACAGGCTTAACAGCAGGTACGGATTATCAATACAGAGTAATTGTAAATTGTACAAATGGCAATACGGATATTTCTAGTGTAGGTAATTTTACTACTAGTACACAAGCCTGTAATGCCCCAACAAATTTAGCCGCTTCTAATATTAGCGAAACAAGCGCAACCATTACTTGGACAGGCAACTCCAATGCCTCTGAATATGATTTACGCTATAGAGAACAAGGAACCAATTCTTGGAATGATAACACCTATAGTGTAAGTGCAGGTTTAAGCGGATTAGAGGAAAATACAAGCTACGAAGTGCAAATCCGTTCAAAGTGTGGCGTAAATAATTATAGCAATTATTCTAGCAGTATTACTTTTACAACAGATGCACCTGCGTGTAATCCGCCAGGTTCTTTAAGTGCAAGTACTACTATAGAATCGGCAACGGTTAGTTGGGCAGCAGTAGGCAATGCTACCTCTTATATTGTGCAAACTCGCCCAGCAGGAGGGTCTTGGTCAACGGTAGCAACAACAGCTAATTTAAGCCGAACCATCAGCGATTTAAATGCAGGCAGCGATTACGAATTCCGAGTAATGTCTAATTGTTCGCAAGCAACCAGTAATTACTCTGGCAGCTATGCTTTTACTACGCAAACACCTGCACCTTGTAATACGCCTAGTGGTTTAAGTGCATCAAACATCACCGAAAATAGTGCAAGTATTACCTGGACGGCTACTAGTGGTGTAGTTTCTTATTCTATTGTATACCGAGAAGCAGGAACAAACAATTGGTCGAGCGTACAGTACAGTACTAGTGCGTCTAAAACATTAAATGGCCTAGACGCAGGCAAAACCTATGACGCAAAAGTGCTAGCAACTTGTGCTCAAAATGCAAGTGTTTATTCTAGTGTGGTAACTTTTACAACCGATGCGGGCTGTACTACCCCTACTAGTTTATCAATTAGTAATGTAGAAACGGATAGTGCAACGGCAACTTGGACGGCTCCTGCTAATGGCAATGCCAATTCTTATGCGGTACGTTACCGAGTTGTAGGAACGAGTGCTTGGTCGCCTTTATCGGCTAGTACAACCTCTCGTGGTATAAATGGCTTAACAGCTAATACCAATTACGAAGTACAAGTACGTTCTTACTGTGGTAATAATGCATACAGCGAGTATAGCAGTAGCGCACAGTTTACTACAAGCACTGTTACCTGTAGCATTCCTTCTGGTTTAGGTACTAATAATGTAGCTGCAACAAGTGCAACCCTTACCTGGGCAAACATTTCGGTAGCAGAGCAGTTTACAATACGTTACAAAAAAATAACAGACAATAACTGGCAGCAAGAAACAACTAGCACTACTAGCTTTACTTTAACAGGTTTAGCGGTAGCTACTGCTTACGAGTTTCAAGTACAAGCAGATTGTAACGCCAGCTTTTCTAGCTCTTCTACTTTTGTTACTCCCGACCCCGCAGCAGCATGTGATACTCCATCAGATTTAGCGGTTATTAACTTAGGGGCAACTTCTGCAACGGTTAGTTGGAATGCTGGAGCTGGAACGAGTGGTTTGGTTATAAAATACCGAAAAGAAGGACAGCCTGGTACTACGCTTACCGCAGGATGCGACAGCGACAGTTCTATTAAAACACTAGTAGGTTTAATACCAAATACCGATTACGAATATCAAATACAAGCTACCTGTGGCAATGCAAGCAGCAGCTATTCGGGATTTGATACGTTTACCACTTTAGCAACAGGAAGCTGTGGTGTACCTAGTGATATTGTTGTTAGCAATATTTCGGGTTCGCAGGCAACCGCTACTTGGAATGCTGTAAGTGATGCCAATAGTTACTTTGTGCAATACCGTATTGGTTCGGGCATTTGGACCAACCAAACGGTTTACAATACAACTACTACTTTATTAGGTTTAACAGGATGTAGCAACTATCAAGTTAGAGTACGTGCAGCTTGTGCGGCTAACGATAGCAATTTTTCTAGCATGGAATCATTTTCTACGCCTTGTGATAATGCCAACTACTGCATCAGCCAAGGAATTAATGCCAATCACGAATGGATAGCGAAAGTAGCTTTCGGCAGCATTCAAAATCCTTCTGGTAGCAACGCTGGTTATGGCGATTACACCAACCTTTCTACGGACTTGAGTACTGGGCAAACTTATTCGATAGTATTAACGCCAGGTTTTGCTGCTAGTCAGTACAACGAATACTGGACGGTGTGGATTGACTACAACAGAGATGGTGATTTTGACGACCTCGGAGAATTAGCTTTTGATGCAGGTGAAGGTAATAAAAGTACGGTAACAGGATCTATTGCGGTGCCTTTGGGAGTTGCAACAGGTAGTACCCGAATGAGAGTAGCAATGCGTTACTCAACAGCCGCCGAACCTTGCGTAAACTTTAACTATGGGGAAGTAGAAGATTATACCCTTAACATCAATAATAATGGCAATACTTCTGCGCCAGGGTATTGCGAAGCTGCGGGTAACAGTGCAACAGCAGAGTACATTCAACAAGTACAACTAGGTACTATTAGTAACCAAACAGGCAGCGATAGCGGTTACGGCGATTACACCAGTATTTCGACCGATTTAGCAGCAGGCGGTGCTTACCCAATTGTATTAACGCCAGGTTTTTCTGGCACACAATACAACGAGTATTGGAGAGTATGGATAGACTTAAATCAAGATAGCAACTTTAGTAATGAAGAGTTGGTTTTTGATGCAGGTGTACCTAGTAACAATACCGTATCGGGCAACATTGTAATACCTAGCGATGCTACTACAGGCATTACCCGTATGCGAGTAATTATGAAATACAACAACCCAGCAAATAGCTGCGGTACATTTAGTTATGGCGAAGTAGAAGATTATACGATTAACATTAGCGGTACGGCTTCTTCTAACACTACAGCCGATTACTGCCCAGCTAGTGGCAATAGTGCTAGTTCTGAATTTATTGCAGAAGTAGCGATAGGAGAGGTGCAAAATCCTTCGGGAAGTAATGACGGTTACGGCGATTATACAGGAGTAGTAATAGCACTAAGTACAGGAGACGCAAATGATTTTACCTTAACTCCTGGTTTTGCCAGCACCCCATACAATGAGTATTGGAGCATTTTTATTGACTATAACCAAGATGGAGATTTTAACGATACAGGTGAGGAAGTATTTGATGCTGGAGAAGCAAGCAAATATGCAGTAAGTGGCAGTTTTTCTGTTCCTTCAAGTGCTGCTAATGGCGAAACCCGTATGCGAGTAATTATGCGCTACAAAAACGAACCCGATGCATGTGGCTCGTTTAACTTTGGCGAAGTAGAAGATTACACGGTAAGCATTAGTAATCCTTATGGACGTATGGCGAATCCTGATATTATCGACTGCGAGCAAATTGATATTGCTTTCGAATACGAATCGGAGGGCTTACAAGTAAGCTTTGAGAATTTCTCTGAAGGTCAATTTAACCAGTTTTTCTGGAGCTTAGGAGATGGCGAAACATCGGAAGAAGAAAATCCCGTACATCAGTACGAAGCACCAGGGTCTTACTATTTCAATGTAACGGCTATTGATTCTATTTCTGGCTGCCAAAAAATATTTGCTGGTTATGTTCACGTATTTGGCAATGGGACCATCAGCACAGAAAGCAACGGTTTAGAGGATGGCAAACCTGATGGCGAATAATTAAGAAATAAAAACGAAACAATGATTATAAAAAATGCGGTAACTTCTATTTAAGAGGTTACCGCATTTTTTTTTGGTGGAAACGCAATGTATTGCGTTTCTACTTAACCCATGTTGATATTGTAGTCTCCTACAAAGGAAAGTTTTTATAATGTATTTCTATTGAAACTTTGTAATACCTTGGCGTTAGCATGTAAAATAATTTAGCGATTTAACAGTTTGGCATTAAGTATAATATGTGGGGGGGGCTACATAGGCACTTGGGTTAATGCGCCAACCAACTCAACCAAGTCCATTTGGCTTCATTTTTTTCGGTCATGTAGGCAGTTGGAAACATGCGTTTCATGCGGTCGTCAATATCTTTTAAGGTAATGCGGCCGTCTTTATTGCTGTCTAGTATTTCGTGTGTGCTGTATTCTTTTTCCGATTTTTTGTATAAGGTGTAGCAGTAATCCTCTCCTGTTGCACTAGGAAATTGGACGGCGGTATATAAGTCGGTTAAGGTTTTAAACTCGCCATGTTCTTTTTGCATTGCTTTTAGGTAGGCTTCTACATAATCTAACTGTTGTTCGTGGTTAAGGTTGCGAAGAATTTCGGTTGTTACGCCTAGTCCTTGTGCAGTAGCAGGTTTCCATTGTATTAAACCCGTTGCGCCATTGCCCTGTGTATTAATTGCCGAAGCATCAAATTTCGATTCAGAATAAATAACCGCCATCAACCATTCGGGAGGAATACCAATGCTGCGACTAACAGCCCTAACCTTTTTCTCAAACTTGTCGGTATCCAACACATACTTACTGGCCTGATCCATTAAATACAAGTTGTACACTTCTTCTGGTGGGCTTGCTAAAGCACTAGCCGAAGAGGTGTTTGTTTGCTGCTTTTGTCGTTGTTGATTTTTACCTTTTGTAATAAAGTATACCGTTAATAAATTACTCAAGATGATTAAGGCAAGAATAATAATGAAGGTCTGCTTTTTTAAACTAATAGCTTTTTGGGTAAAGGCAGGAGCTAAAGTTTCTAATGTGTCTAATATAGACGCTTGTGATTCCGTATTACTTTTTTGCTCCTCGGCATTTGGCTCGTCTACAAATTCAATAAACATGGCATAATAATTTTCTTAGTGATTAAAATATTTCGAGATAAATGCTTTTTGCTAACATTAATAGCAAATTTACTATAAAAAAAGATTTTTTGCAAAAAATATTAGTCCTGTTTGTGTTTTTTTTTACTAATTTATTCTTTTGTTAAGTATTAATCATTTGTAATCAGACTGTTTTAAGCAATTGACCTTCGTGCTTTTATTTAGGAATTTGCTAAATGTTGATTACTATTTGTTGGATTTGTAAAAACACATTCCTCCTAAAATAGCAATAGCCTCCCTCGCCTAAGCGAAGGAGACCTTGCATTATCCATCAACCCTAATTTATTAAACCACAGTAGGTTTAAAAAAAAATTTAATTACTTAAAACATTTTATTTTATTTCTCGCTTTTCACTTATTACATTTTTTACCTCAAGTTTAAGGTTTTATTTCAATAACTCTGTCAGAAAGTCCATTGCCAACTGTCTCCTCCAATCTAATATTAAGCTCTTGATTATTAAAAGGAATATTAGTTAATGTATACCTATTGTACCCTGGGTAATAAAACGATAGTTCTTGGTCTATATTTAATAGTTTTTCCCTTTCAATTTCAAGCGTAAAATGACCATCATAATTAGTAATTACACCTGCAAGCATTTTATTATTGTCAAGAAAAACAACCTCGACACCTGGAAGCATATCTCCATATTTAGCATCTGTAATTGTTCCTTTCAAAACTATTTTATCTAAAAGCGTATCTGTTGGGTTAAATTGAGGCAGTTCTTCTCTTCCAAAACCTAAGCCTGTATCTACATATCGAAAATCATCTTTAATAAGATGCTTATTTTTTTTGTCTAAATGTTTATAGTTAATATACAAGTTCACATCATAAGGTCGCCAAGATTTAGAAGGGCGAAACTTCCACGATCGTATTGTTCTTAATAATTGCCTACGTTGTCTTCTACTTAAATACTCCCGTCCTTCTTCGATAACAACATCCATAAGCCAACCACTCTTTAATAAATTGTAAGTTACTTTTATGCTTTTACCTTCATGTTTTTCCTGAAAACCAACTATTTTGCGAATTTTTGCAACTTGTTTTTTCTTAAAAGCAGGCATGTAAGCTGGTTGTATGGTAGCTATTTCTTCTTTGGTAAAACCATTATCCGTAATCCATAAATCTAATTCCGCTAGTTCCATTTCTTGAATAAAGGCATACTGGTATTTTGCATTAATAGTTTTCACTAATTCACTTCCAGCGGTTTCTTCTATCAAATAGCCTACTGCACAAATGGTTTTATTTTCATCTACAAAACAAGGGCGGCGTTCATTCCTATAAGCCGTATTTACAGGAAACTGTTCTGCTTGCCAGTAAGTGTGCAAATGTGCTAATATAGCTTTTCTTTTTATTTGCTGCTCTTTCGAAAGATGCTCCGCATTTTTCCCTTTTAATAATTTTTCCGCATAGGCTAAGTGAGCTTTAACTATTGCAAGTTCACTACTAGTATCAGATACCGCAACTTGGTAACGTGCTTCATAACCAGCATTTCCAATAATCGGATTAACAGAATTTTGTGCGGAACTATTTACAAAACAACAAAGTAATAATAAGCTTATGAACTGTTTCATCGTATAGTATATTTCATGGTAAATAGACGTTATGCTCGGGTTAATGAACTAAATAAATTTTTGTTACACAGTATTTAGCTCAATATTAAGCCATTAATTATTGATATACAAGCAAGAACTGGTTTTGCTGCGTATTGAATATGTTTTACCTAAATTTGATTTTTTGATAAACGATGGAATAAGTTTTCGCCTATGGAAGATTTTAGTGCTATTTGTCGGATGTTTTAGCTAGGAGATTGTTACTTTATTAATTGATTATGAGCTAACTAAGCTATCTCTTTTTATTTTTTATCATTATACTTTTTTTTAAATGGAAGAATTGGGATTGCCTTTTTTAAGGCGATAAGCCTTGTTATTTATCTTTAAACTTTACTGTTTTTAGCTGGTTTGGAAATGGTTTTAACCAAAATTAATGATAGGATAACTAATGCTACCATTACTCAAATAGCCATATAAATTACGGTATTAATTTTGTAGGTTGTATCTTCGCAAAACTTTGTAATTAAAAAATAACTAATTCGCCAAAAATGTCACAACGAGGTTTTTTTGATATATTTAAGGAAGTTGCCCAAGAGGTGCTAACAGAAGTCGTAAAACACGTAGATAACAATCAGCAGCGACAACGACAACCGCAGCAGCAAGCACAGCAAACTGCTACGCAGAATCGCCCAAGTAAAACCAATATATTTAGGCGTAAAAAACGCAAGCAAGGATTGGGCAAGGATGTGGTTAATCATAAGGAATATAAAAAAAATGACCATATCCAGTTTCAAAGCGAAGAAAAAGATGGTTATTACTTATTGAATTACAGCTTTAAAGATCATAAAAAAAAGATTCAGACTTTTAGCATTGTTTACGAAATGGCTTTAATGGAAAAAATGACGGGGCAGTTTGGTTTTCCTCGCGATTTTATTGGCACTTTTACCATGAATGCACAGCAAAAAAGGCAATGGGAAATAGAGCGAAATGCCGCTTTAACTGATGGCATGTTTTTAATGGAAAAAAACAATTTGCGTCCAAACCCTAGCAGTATTGTAAGTTATTATACCGAAACTTTTTGCGAGCAAATTGCCAAACAAATTGTATTTGCTTTGGATAAATACGGCATGGACAACCGCCGAGAACGCATAGAAATGGCCATGAAATTTACCCAAGATATTCCCTACGCCATTCCTTACCAAAACGATCCAGATTATTTGTTTGCAGGCGTACTCACGCCACCCCAAATTATGTACTTGCAATTTGGCGATTGCGACTCTAAAGCCTTCCTGTTTGCAGGCATCTTAACCTACCTCATCCCCCCAAAAGAAATTGCTTTTTTAACCGTACCCGGACACCTCCTCACCATCATTAAAGAACCCAATCCAGAAAAAGGAATGACCTGTGTTTCGCACCGCAAACAAAATTACGTACTAGCAGAAACTGCTGGACCAAGCCGTAATAATTGGGGCGTGCCTAGCAAATACAAAGATGGTAAACACAGCATTCACCAATTAAATTATACGGGTAAAAACGGCATATTACCCTACGGCAGTCAACACAATTTAACCGAGAAATCGTACCACATTTTTAGAGCACCCAAAAAACCATTAGACAAAAGCATTTTACCCCAACTAGAAGCACTTGAAAAAAAGCGAACCAAAATAAAAAGTATTGTTTTTAACGATGATGGTGGCTGGCTAATACTAGCAGGAAAAAACAAATTTTACTTCCACAATGTACCCGACCCCCTAACCAACAACCTAAAACAACTGCAAGATAAAGGCATAGAAATTACCGATGTAGCTCTAAACGACGAAGACGAATACGTAATTATTTATCACCGTGGTGCAGGGTTTACCAGTTCGCTACAAGCAACAACAGGTAAAAAATTAATGCCCGCCCTTAATAAGGTAACCGAAAAACAAGGACACCCCATAAAAGACGTTGTTTTTACCCACCACAATACCGTAGGTTGGGTAATGCTATACGGCAAAGGCAGCAATGGTTTTACTTGCAGCACTACCGATGCGATGGTAAAAAGCTTTAAGGGAGTATTAAAAAAAGCCGTTAAAAAAGGATTTAAAAGCATGGCCTTTACCCAAAAAAATGGCTGGGTTTTAATTTATGGTAGCAATGGTTATTTTACCTACTTGCCCAAAGCCAAACGCCTAGAAATGGAAACCATTTTAAAGAAAATGCAAAAAGCCCGCGTAAAAATTGACAAGATTTATTTTACCGCTACCGACGAATGGATTATTGTTTACAATGGTTATAAGTTTAAAGCTTCGTTTGAGTAGTTTTTATTGACCTATTATTTTTTCGTCCCTATCTATGCGTGTTTAAAAACCACAATCTATTTTTTCAGCACCAACCACTAAAAAAAATGAAGAGCCTTTATTACCTTTTATTATCCCTTATTTGCCTAATTTATGCTTGTAATACGGATAAGCAGAATAATAGCAATCAAGCACAAACGAAAGCCGATACACATACACAAGAAGCAACTGCCCCTAAAAAGGTAGAAGACCCGAATGTGGTTCCTAAAATTGCCAAATCGTGGTACAATGGTTTGGATGCTACTTGGAAAGCAATTGTAAGTAAACGTTTTTTTTCGGGCGAACCTACCCAAACCGAACTCAATAAAATGTATGACGAATTGTTGATGTTGGATGCGGGTAGTAAACAAATAAAATCCTTAAAACCCATTGGGGAATTAAAAGGTTTGTTAGGCATTGATTGTAGTAAAACCCCTTTAACATCTCTCACAGGCATTGAAAATTTTAAGGAATTAAAGATTTTTAATTGCATGAAATCCAAAGTGTCCTATTTAAAACCTTTGGCTGCTTGCCCCAAAATAGAACAGTTAATGGTATCCTTTACCTACATTACCTCGCTAGAAGGATTAGAAGAGTTGGGCAATTTAAAAATGCTAGATTTTAGAAGTTCCAAAGTAAAATCGCTTGTACCACTTACCAATGCTCAAAAGCTCGAAAAATTGATTTGCTCTAATAATCCAATCGAAAATTTAGATCCATTAGCGAAATTAAAAAGCTTAAAAGAAATTAACATTACCAATACCTCAATCAAATCCTTACAAGCTTTAGCCAATGTAAAATCTCTCGAACGGATTGACATTGGTGGAACGCCTATTACTTCCTTAAAACCCTTACACGGATTAAAAAAGCTGAAACAATTGCGTTGTCGTCATACTAAAATTACTAAAAAAGAAATTGACCAATTTAAAAAGGCAAATCCTATATGTAGGGTTATTTCGGAGTTTGATAAAACCAATGATTTGGGAAACTAGTGGCTCAAAACTTAAGTTTCTGATGATTAAGTCGCCGTATTTTTTTTCTGCTACAAGGCATTGCGAGCGAGCATAGCCGTAGCTACGTGAGGGAGCAATAACGCAGTAGCAGGAAAAAAAGACAAGGCTTGGGTCATCAAGAACTTAGGTTTTGAGTCACTAGTGGCTCAAAACCCAAAACAATTAGGAATATATGGCTTTGAATTGTTAGTTTTGCCCTTCAAAAATAAATTTATAGCAAAAAAATAGCGATAAAATGAGTTTAAGCATTTCAAAAATAAATACTATTTCAGCATTTGATGCGCCAGTGCGTACTTTGCTAGGCCCTGGACCTTCAGATGTGCCTCAACGAATTTTAGCAGCCATGGCACGTCCAACAATTGGGCATTTAGACCCTGAGTTTGTGCGAATGATGGATGAAATGAAGGCCTTACTAAAATACACGTTCCAAACTAATAATGCGATGACAATGGCAGTTTCTGCACCAGGATCGGCAGGGATGGAAATGTGTTTTGCCAATTTAGTGGAGCCTGGCGATAAGGTAATTGTTTGCCGAAACGGTGTGTTTGGCGGACGAATGCAGGAAAATGTAGTGCGCTGCGGCGGTACGGCAATTATGGTAGAGGAGGAGTGGGGAAAACCTATCGACCTACAAAAAGTAGCCGATGCTTTAAAAGCCCATCCCGATGCACAAATTGTTGCGTTTGTTCATGCCGAAACTTCTACGGGTGTGCGTTCGGATGCAGAAGCTTTGGTGAAATTAGCACACGAACACGATTGCCTAACAATTGTAGACACCGTAACCTCCCTAGGCGGCATTCCCGTACTAGTAGACGAATGGGGAATTGATGCCGTTTATTCGGGCAGCCAAAAGTGTTTGAGTTGTACACCTGGCTTGTCGCCAGTAAGTTTTAACAACCGTGCCGTAGCAAAAATTACGAGCCGTAAAAGCAAAGTGCAGAGTTGGTTTTTAGACTTAAATTTGGTGATGAATTATTGGGGCGCAGGAGCTAAACGTTCTTATCATCATACTGCTCCTATTAATTCCCTATACGGTTTACACGAAGCCTTACTAATGCTTCACGAAGAAGGCTTGGAAGAAAGTTGGGAACGACACCAAAGCAATCACCTAAAATTAAAAGCCGCCATCGAACCATTAGGCATCGACTTTTTTGTGGAGGAAAAATATCGCTTGCCACAATTAAATGCGGTTAATATTCCAGCAGGCGGCAACGACGCAGCAATTCGTAAAACTTTACTCGAAAAATACAGCCTAGAAATAGGCGGAGGTTTAGGTCCAATGGCTGGAAAATTATGGCGCATTGGCCTAATGGGACATTCTTCTAACGAAGCCAATATTGAAAAATTAACTATGGCTTTAGGAGATGTTTTAGGAGCGTAAATTGTTATAGAAGGACATAGCTGGCGTAAAAAAAAAAACTTTAGTTCGATTAATAATAACCGAACTAAAGTTTTTTTTATTGCCATCCCTAAGCGAATGAAAAAACAATCGCACACTTTGGTGGAGTTTATCACTAAAGATAACGTGCCGCTGTTTTCCTTACAAAATCTTCCTTATCAAATCGTTTTTTTATGCCCAGCCATGCCTTGGCATAAGGATGTTTTACCTTACTCAATCCATGTACCACAAACTTACGCACTTGCGGAGAAGGATCGCCCTCATATCTTACCAAAGCCATCATCGCAGCATTGTTCCCAATATTTCCGAGCGCATCAATCGCATTAATCCGTCCTTTCTCGTCGAGGTAAGGCATCAGATCGCAAATGGGTTTTACCGCTTCCTTATCTTTTAATCGCCCTAACATATAAATGGCTTTGGTGCGATGCAAAGGAGAAAGCGTTGCCGCATTTCTACTATCTACATCACTTATCATCGACCGTAAAACAGCCACGTCTTGCGGTTTCTTCGCCGCTATCAATTCTTCCATAGAGTGATTACAATCAGACTCTAGGATGGTTTTTACTTTTTTAGATAATTGTGCCATATTGTTTGTTTTTAGTAGCCAGTATTCAGCATGTAAAAAAATCAAGAATCAAAAATCCCCATCGTTAGCATATAAAAAATCCTAGTTCTAAGATATTTGGGGGCCAAATTTCAATTATGGAAGCCACAGGCTTCAGTACCACTACGCTCCAGCCTGGAGACTGGAGCGGCAGTCTGT
>JAHDBT010000080.1 GCA_020630215.1 Bacteroidota bacterium | reverse complement strand
GCGACGAAACTTATAACGTTAATTTCACTATAAGCGGAGGCAGCGGAAATTATATAATAGAAGTAAATGGAAATACCTTTGACTATAATGCTACAGCATTTGAATATACGGATATTCCTTGTACAAGCTCTTTCAGTTTTACAGTAAGCGATGATATAGGAACTACGCCTGCTTCAGTAATGATTGAATCTCCTTGTATTCCACTTAGTCCATGTGAACAATCCTTGCAAGACGATTCTCTTGTTTTGGAGATTTTATATAATATGTGCGGAGGAAGTAGTTGGAATTATAATGCGGATACCTATTTTGATTATACTACCGAAACCGATCTGCCTATCCCTAATGCTGGCAACCCCTGGTTTAGTGGCCCGATAAATACTTGGCATGGAGTTGTACTATCTGCTGATGCTTGTTACGTTGCACAACTCTTACTTCCTTATAGCGAATTAACTGGTGACTTGCCCAACGAACTAAGTAATTTAAGCCAACTAACTTGGCTAGATATATCTCATAATAACATTAGTAGCTTACCAGATAACATTGATAATTTAAGCCTCTTAACTACATTAAATGGCAGTTATAATTTACTTTCCACACTTCCAAATAGCATTGGCAACTTAAATAGTTTAACCGCATTAGAATTAGAACATAATCTCTCAATTACTAGCATACCTGCCAGTATTGGCAACCTAAATAATTTATTCTGGCTCGACTTATCTAACGCACAAATAAGCACAATACCAGATGAAATAGGCAATTTAACTGCTTTAACTTTTTTAGATTTAAGTATTAATGCGCTTAGTGCTTTACCTACTAACATTAGCAATTTAATTAGTTTAAAAACATTATATGCAAATGGAAATGCAATTTCAGAATTACCAATTGAATTAGGTTCGTTAATAAATTTAAATTATTTATCGCTTGCTAATAATGAACTAACCTGCCTTCCTAGCGATATACAAACACTTTGTTTTAATACATGGATTGTAGACCCTGATATTTCTGGCAATCCGGGTTTAAATAATTGGACAGCGTTTTGTAATAGCAATGACGGTTTATGCCTAGCCCCCGAACCAATTAGTATTTCCGATATAGTAACAAGTGAGAATGGAGATGATACTTATAATGCTAATTTTAACATAAATGGAGGCAGCGGAAATTATATAATAGAAGTAAATGGAAATACCTTTAACTATGATTTTACAGAATTTGAATACACCGACATTCCTTGCACTGATTCTTACAGTTTTATAGTAAACGATGATATCGGTTCCGCACCTGCTGAAGTACTAATTGAATCTCCTTGTATTCCGCTTAGTCCGTGTGAACAATCCTTGCAAGACAACTACCTTATTCTGGAAACCCTATACAATACTTGTGGAGGCACTAGTTGGAATTATAATGCAACAACCTACTTTGATTATACTACCGAAACCGATCTGCCTATCCCTAATGCTGGCAACGCATGGTTTAGTGGTCCTATAAATACTTGGCATGGAGTTGTACTATCTGCTGATGCATGTTACGTTGAAAAACTTTTGCTTCCTAATAACCAATTAACTGGCAACTTGCCCAACGACCTTAGTAATTTAAGCCAACTAACTTGGTTGGATGTATCTTATAACAACATTGCTAGTTTACCAGATAATATTAACAATTTAACACTCCTAAATACATTAAACGGTAGTCACAACCTCCTTACAACACTGCCTAATAATATTGGAAACCTAAATAATTTAACCGTATTAGATGTAGACCATAATGCCTCTCTTACTGCTATACCTGCTAGCATTGGCAACCTAAATAATTTATTATGGCTCGACTTATCTAACGCACAAATAAGTACACTGCCAGATGAAATAGGTAATTTAACTGCTTTAACTTTTTTAGATCTAAAATTTAATCTACTTAGTACTTTACCAAGTAGTAGTATTAACTTAATTAATTTAACAAGTATAAATATAAACAATAATTCACTATTAGAATTTCCAATAGAAATAAATTCACTAATAAATTTAAATTATTTATTTGTTGCCAATAACCAAATATCCTGTCTTCCTACAGAAACACAAAACCTTTGTTTTAATACATGGATTGTATTACCCGATATATCTGGCAATACAGGTTTAGGTACTTGGGAAAATTTTTGTGAGGGCAATGTAGGTTTATGCGCTCCCGATTTGATTGAAATAAGTAATTTAACTGCTATTCCTACCAGCAACAATAATTACCTTCTCAGCTTTACAATAACAGGCGGCAGTGGTAATTACAATGTTACTGTTAATGGTAGTAGCTTCACCAATAATACTTCCGAATTTACCTCTAGCGAAATCCCATGTGGCACTCCATATACCATTAACATTACCGATCTTGACGATGCAACTACTACGCCCGCTAGTATTGACGGACTTGCCCCTTGTACAATTCCTATTACGGTAACCGACACCCTATTTAATATTGATGAAACGAATAACACCTATACCGTTACGATGACTATTAGCGGCGGTAGCGGTAATTACACGGTTAACAATAACGGAAATGTTTCCGAGGTTTTTGGAAACGCTTACACCTCTACAACAATTAATTGTGGAGAACCCTACAGTTTTATTATTAGTGATAATGAAGCGACCGAACCTGTTACTATTTCGGGCACAGCTCCTTGTATGCTCCCATTAACTTTAGGAGAAGTTACTTATGAAATTGATGAGAACACCAATACTTATACGGTTACATTTACGGTTACAGGCGGTAGCGGCAATTATACCGTTAATGATAATGGAACTATTTCGCAGGTTCTAGGAAATTCTTACACCTCTACAACAATTACTTGTGGAGAACCCTACAGTTTTATTATTAATGATACTGAAACTACTGAAGAGATTGCCATTACAGACGCTTCTCCTTGTACAGCTCTACCCTTATTAATGGTAGGAGCAGTTACTTATGAAATTGACGAAGGTACAAATACCTATACCGCTACATTTACGGTAACAGGCGGTAGCGGTAATTATACGGTTAATTATAATGGAACTATTTCGCAGGTTGTAGCAAACACCTATACTTCTACTACAATTGCTTGTGAAACTTCCTACAGTTTTATAATTACAGATACGGTAACTAACGAAGAAGCGACTATTACTGGCGAAGCGCCCTGTACAATACTACCGCCATTAATGGTAGGAGCAGTTACTTATGAAATTGACGAAAACAACAATAATTATACCGCTACATTTGAGGTTACGGGCGGTAGCGGTAATTATACAGTAGATAATAATGGAAATATCTCGCAAGTTGTAGCAAACACCTACACCTCTACTACAATTGCTTGTGGAGAACCCTACAGTTTTTTAATTACCGATACAGGAACGAACGAAACAATTACTATTACTGCTGCTGAGGCTCCTTGCATGCTCCCATTAACTTTAGGAGAAATTACTTATGAAATTGATGAGATTACAAATACTTATACCACTACATTTACGGTTACAGGCGGTAGCCCCCCTTACGCACTTTCGGGAAATGTTTCCTTGTATACAGTAGATATAAACACAACAACAAATACTTATATAATAGCTGATATTACTTGTGGAATATCTCCTTCTTTTGACTTGTTAGATTTGGTTGGCGAAACCGCACCTGTAGCAATCCTCTCTCCCTGTCCGTCACAAGATCCATGTGTACTTTCTCGACAAAGAGACTCCTTAGCTTTGGTAGATTTATACAATGCATGTGGGGGAACAGGCTGGCCTTTTAGTGTTACCAACTATTATGATTTTATAGCTGGAGATTTTCCTCTTATTATTAACCATGGTAACAGTTGGTTAGATCCAGCAAATCCATTACCACTAAACCAATGGCATGGCGTTTCTCTATCAGCAGATGGTTGTTCTGTGGTAAGTATCATACTGTATAATAATGATTTAGTAGGTGATATACCTAGTTCAATAGATAGTTTGCAGAATTTACAAACATTGTTTTTAGGAAATAATGATATTTCAACAATTCCTCCTACAATTGGTAACTTAGCAAATTTATTACAACTAAGTTTAAGTGAAACTAATATTACGAGCCTTCCACCAGAAATCGGCAACTTCAGCAGCCTCCAAAAACTCGATTTAGTCGTTACAGAGATAAACAATCTTCCTTCAACAATAGGAAATATAAGTACACTAACGGAATTATATCTAATAAATACAATGCTTACCAATTTACCACCAGAAATTGGTAACTTACCTATTTTAACTACCCTATATTTAAGAGACTCTCCTATTGAAAGCCTTCCAAGTACTATAGGAAACCTAGATAATTTAATATGGCTATACCTTAAAAATACTGCCCTAACAACGTTACCGCCAGAAATAGGAGACATGGATAATTTACGAAGATTAGGTTTATCTGGTTGCCAACTAACAACACTACCGCCAGAAATTGGTAATTTAAGTAATTTAAGATGGCTTGATTTATCCCACAATCAATTAAACAGTTTGCCACCAGAAATGGGAAATTTATCTAGCTTAGATTGGTTTTATTTAAACGATAATTGGCTCACTTGTTTGCCTAGTGAGATGCAGAATATTTGTACTAATAATTGGAATACAGAAGATACAAATCCTGATTTATCAAACAATCCAATGAATATTACTTGGATAGACTTTTGCAACAATAACCAAACTTGTTTAGAGGCACTACAAGCTACAGACGAATATTATACACAGTTTACCAGTAATGCTTACAATGTATACTTTACAATAAGTGGAGGAAGTGGCAATTATACCGTATCACTAAATGGGGAACCTGCCATTTCAAGTGCAGCTAATTTTGTATCCACACCAATTACCTGCGGCACGCCCTATACCTTTGTAATTAGTGATGATATGGGTACATCTTCTATTACAGTTTCGGGCGTAGCCCCTTGCGAAAATTGCGAATTATCTACCACTACTTCTACTGCAACACCTAGCTGTGCAATTAGCACTACCTACGACCTATTATTACATTTAGAAGGTAGTTCTAATTATACCATTACTGCTAATAATGGCACTAACTTAACTGCAAATACGGCTGGTAATTACACCCTAAACAATTTTGCTAATGGCAGCTACACTGTTACCATTACTGATGAAGCAAACCCAGCTTGCACTATCACCTTAACAGGTTTGTTTGACTGTACAGATTGGTCGCCAATTACGGCTAACAATATAAATACGGTTGTTAATGATACTGACTTTACATATGTAGTTATTGGAAATATTTTTGATGCCGAAGGTAATTTTATTACCAGCTTTACAAGCGAAGCATTTAATTGCGGAGAAGATTATAATTTTATAGTTAACGACGAAAATGGAAATACCCTTCCCATAACTGGCCCTTATCCTTGCGAAGCTCCTACTACTTGCCAACTCTCTTTACAAGCTCAACAAGTAGCACTTGATGCTTTGTACAATGCCTGTGGTGGAGTAGGTTGGAATTTTGCTGGCACTCCTACTTATTACGACCTTACAAGCGAAAGCAACGAACCAATACCTAATTATGGTAATGCTTGGTACAATGGCGATATTAGTACTTGGCACGGCGTAGTACTTACTGCAGATGGCTGTAACATAGAACAATTAATACTAGAAAATATTGGGCTAACAGGTAACTTACCTACTGAAATAGCATTGCTAAATAAACTCAAAGTTTTAAGATTAAATGCTAACAACTTATCTGGTGTTATACCTAATGAAATTGGAAATTTAGACAGTTTACAATTACTTTATTTACACAATAATACGCTATCGGGAACAATTCCTAATTCTATAGGGGATTTACTAAGTCTAGCCTCTTTAAGATTATATGATAATAACTTAACAGGCGGAATACCTAGTAGTATTGGAAATCTAACAAATTTAAACGTATTATATTTAGAAAACAACAATTCGCTAGGCGGAACAATACCTGCGGCAATTGGCAATTTACCCAATTTATCTTGGCTTAATTTATCTAATTGCATGTTATCTGGCACCATACCTGCTGAATTAACTAATAATCCATCTGATTTATTCTTTTTGAATTTATCTAATAATGCTTTAGATGGAACCTTGCCAAGTGACATTAATAACTTAGTGAATATCTCCTATATAAATTTAAGTTTCAACCAACTTACAGGAGAAATCCCTAGTAGTATGGATGCTTTGGTTAATTTAAAAGACCTATCTCTTAATGATAATTTATTAGATTGTTTTGCCGCCCCATTACCTAATTTATGCACCATTAATTCGTGGAATATACCTCCTAATATTAGCAACAATCCAGGACTAACCAACTGGGATGACTTTTGTACAACTGCTACGGGCGTGTGTGAAATTACCGACCCTTGCACCGCTCAACCCAACCCATTAAGTGGCTATATAGATTTTGAGTTTTTAGATGGAAACTATATAGCAAATGTTATTGTTTCGGGAGGTACACCACCGTACTATTATCAATGGGATAATGGTGATAACACTCCTTCTATACTAACAAACACCTTAGATCCAGTATCAGTAGTCATTACAGATTCAACACCTTGTTATATAACAGTTACTAGTAGCAATGTTGCTCCTTGCGTAATTACTTACAATAAGGATTCGGTAAGCCTTGTAAACTTTTACAATGCTTGTGGCGGTGCTAATTGGAATTATGATGATGCTGAATACTTTGATTTTTATGCCAACACTTCTTTACCAACCCCCAATTTTAATAACCCTTGGAATGAAGGACCTATAAGTACTTGGCATGGCATAGTAATGACGGCTGATGGTTGCAATGTAGAAAAAATAATATTAGAAGACGTTGGTTTAACGGGCAGTATTTATGCTGGCTTAGATAGTTTAAGTGAATTAACCATATTAAGTTTACCTCTTAATCAACTAACAGGAACAATACCTACAACACTAGGAAACTTAAATAAATTAGTATACTTAGATTTAGATAATAACGCTTTAACAAATGCTATTCCTCCCGAAATAGGTAACCTAAGTAACCTAGAAGTATTAGATTTAGATTTTAATAACTTAAATGGTCAAATTCCAATTGAAATTGGCAACTTAGATAGTTTAACCTATTTAGATTTAGACTTTAATAATTTAAGTGGCCAAATTCCAATTGAAATTGGCAACTTAAATAATTTAACCTATTTAGATTTATCTTCTAATTATAATTTAAGTGGGGAAATTCCAACCTCAATAGGTAACTTAACTAATTTAACCTATTTAGACTTATCTGCTATTGGCGGACTAACAGGTACGATACCTCCTACAATTGTTAACTTAACTAATTTAACAAAATTATACTTAAGCGGCAACCTCTTAACAGGTACAATTCCTGCTGACATTGGTCTGCTTACCAATTTAATGGAGTTTTATTTAAACGACAATCAACTCTCTGGAACTATTCCTGCGGGAGTTGGCACACTTACTAATTTAACGGAGTTTTATTTACAAAACAATCAGTTTGAATGTATTGCGCCAGAAGTCCAAAATTTATGTGCGCTTACTTGGGTTATAAGTCCTGATATTTCTGGAAACAATGGTACGATTAGTACTTGGGAGGAATTTTGTAATACGGGGACTGGTATTTGTGTAACAACAACACCTTGTCAAATAACGTTTGAATCGGATTCGCTTGTTTTGCGAAACTTTTATGCTGCTTGTGGCGGTAATAATTGGACAAATAGCGACAACTGGTTAACAGGTCCTTTAAATACTTGGTATGGTATTACCCTAAGTCTCGACGGTTGTACCGTTACAGAAATTAATTTACCCAATAATAATTTAATTGGAGCAATTCCTACTTTTATTGATAGTTTACAAAGTTTAAGCAAACTACTATTAAATGAAAATGAATTAACGAGTATTCCTGCTACGATAGGAAATTTACCAAACCTAATAGAATTATCCTTACACAGCAATCAAATAGATAATATTCCTCCTGAAATTGGAAGTTTGCAAAACCTAACAGAATTATCACTATATAGAAATTTCATATTAGAAATCCCTAACAATAGCATTGGCAATTTAATTAATTTACAACGTTTATCTTTAGCCCAAAATTTATTGAACACACTTCCTGATGATATTGGAAATTTAGAAAACTTAATTCAATTAGATATATTTGATAATCACCTAACTTATTTACCTGCCACAATTGGTAACATTACTGGATTAGAACAATTAAATGCTCACGAAAATGAAATAGACAGCATTCCAGAGCAATTGGGAGATTTAGAAAATTTACAAATATTTTCTTTAGCAGATAATTCAATAGATAGTATTCCTGCTACATTTGCCAACCTAACTAATTTAAAAGAGTTTTACTTACAAAACAATGAACTAGTATGTTTGCCTAACGAGCTACAGGCTTTATGTGCTAATGATTGGGCTACAGTAACGGGTGCAAATCCTAATGTAGCCAATAACCCTGGATTAAGCACTTGGGATAATTTCTGCGAGACTAGTGATGGCATTTGCCTCAATCCCTGCCAGCTTAATCTTTATTCTGATTCCTTGAGATTGGTAAATTTATACAATACTTGGGGTGGCTTAACTTGGCCTAATAATGATAATTGGTTAGATGGTCCACTAAATACTTGGGAGGGGATTACCCTAAGTTCGAGCAATTGTGAAGTTACAGAAATTGACTTATCCAATAACAATTTAATTGGAGCAATACCTGCTAGTTTTGGTGGCTTTGAGGGACTAATAAGTCTTGCATTAAACAACAATATGGTCACTAGTATTCCTCCAGAAATTGGGAATTTACAAAACCTAATAACACTCTCCTTACACACCAATGGAATTATTAGCATTCCTCCCGAAGTTGGGAGTTTACAAAACCTAGTAACACTCTCCTTACACACCAATGGAATTATTAGCATTCCTCCCGAAATTGGAAGTTTGCAAAACCTAGTAACACTATCCTTACACACTAATTCAATTACTAACATTCCTCCCGAAATTGGAAATTTAATTAGCTTAGAAATATTATTATTATTTACCAATGGAATTATTAATATCCCTCTTGAAATTGGGAATTTAACCAGCTTAGAAATATTATCACTATATGGAAATCAACTATCAACTATTCCTAATAGTATAGGCAATTTAAGTAATTTACAACGTTTATCTTTAGCCCAAAATTTATTGGAAACACTCCCTGATGATATTGGAAATTTAGAGAGCTTAATTCAATTAGATATATTTGACAATGAACTATTATATTTACCTCCTACAATTAGTACCATTACTGGATTAGAACAATTAAATGCTCACCTAAATAAAATAGATAGCATTCCAGAGCAATTGGGAGATTTAGAAAATTTACAAATATTTTCTTTAGCAGATAATTCAATAGATAGTATTCCTGCTACATTTGCCAACCTAACTAATTTAAAAGAGTTTTACTTACAAAACAATGAACTAGTATGTTTGCCTAACGAGCTACAGGCTTTATGTGCTAATGATTGGGCTACAGTAACGGGTGCAAATCCTAATGTAGCCAATAACCCTGGATTAAGCACTTGGGATAATTTCTGCGAGACTAGTGATGGCATTTGCCTCAATCCCTGCCAGCTTAATCTTTATTCTGATTCCTTGAGATTGGTAAATTTATACAATACTTGGGGTGGCTTAACTTGGCCTAATAATGATAATTGGTTAGATGGTCCACTAAATACTTGGGAGGGGATTACCCTAAGTTCGAGCAATTGTGAAGTTACAGAAATTGACTTATCCAATAACAATTTAGTAGGGGCAATACCTGCTAGTATTGGTGAATTTGAGGGACTAATAAGTCTTGCATTAAACAACAATATGCTCACTAGTATTCCTCCCGAAATTGGGAATTTACAGAACTTAGAAATACTATCATTAAATAATAACAATATAATAGAAATAACATACGGAAGTATTGGCAACTTAATTAATTTACAATACTTATCTTTAGCCCAAAACCAATTGGAAATCCTTCCTGATGATATTGGAAATTTAACCAACCTAATACAATTAGATTTATTCAATAATACCCTACAACATTTACCTCCCACAATTGGCGGCATTACAGGATTAGAACAATTAAATGCTCACGGAAATGAAATAGATAGTATTCCTTCTACAATAGGAAACCTAATTAATTTATCGGTACTATCTTTAGCAGAAAACAACATAGATAGTTTACCTATGTCTTTTCAAAATTTAACTAATTTAACTCAACTTTATCTACAAACCAATGCATTAGTATGTCTAACACCAGAAGTACAAACAACATTATGTGCTAATAATTGGGCTACAGTAGCGGGTGCAAATCCTAATGTAGCCAATAACCCTGGATTAAGCACTTGGGATAATTTCTGTAACAATAGCGAGGGCATTTGTATTGAATGTTTAGTGAGTGCCGATATTGTATCTAGCACCTCTCCTACTTGTAATGGTAATGATGGAACGGCTACTGCTGCTATTGTAAACGGTACTGGTAATTCGGGCTTTGTTTGGTCGAATGGCGAAAATACTGCTACCGCCACAACACTTGAAGCCAATACAGAATATACCGTAACCATAACCGCCGAAAATGGTTGTCCAGCTATTACAAGCATTATTTTAGCTCCTCCTCCTAGTGTAAATGTAAGTTTAAATAACACCAATGATTTGTGTAATACTGCTAATGGTAGTATTACTGCAAATCCATCGGGAGGCACCGGCACTTATACCTACGCATGGTCAGATGGACAAATAACTCCCATAGCCAATAACCTATCGGCAGGAGAATATACTGTAACCATTACCGATAGTAATAACTGTACCGCTACCAATCAAATTAGTATTACTGCACCAGCTAGTCTTAGTGCAATTATTAGTAGCACACCTATATCTTGTGCAGACCAAAATAATGGCACTATTAATTTAATTCCTAATGGTGGTACAGCCCCTTACGATTATGATTGGAACAATGAACTCCCTGCACAAGCCAATCAAAATAACTTAGCAGCAGGCGAGTATTCCGTAACAATTACAGATAGCAATAATTGTACAACAACCACTTCTACAACCATAACAGCCGCATTGCCTTTAACAGCTATGGCAACTACGACTAACAGTAATTGTGATGGTACTAATGGTGGTACTATTAATTTGTCCCCTAATGGAGGAACAGGTGATTACACTTATAGTTGGGACAATGGACTTCCTCCACAAGCCAATCACAATAACTTAGCCGCTGGCGAATATACCGTAACAATTACGGATGCAAATAATTGTTCTATAAGTATTAATGCAAGCGTAGCATTACCAACATCATTAGTAGCTACTATCAGCTCGACCGATGTAAACTGTATAGAAAATGAAGATGGGGCAATAGGCTTAACAATAACAACAGGCACTCCTCCTTATACTTATAATTGGGAAAATAGCAATGGAGATAATTTGGGCAATACTAGTACCGATGCCCTTAGTAATTTACCTGTAGATGAATACTATGTTACCATTACCGATGACAATGGATGCATTAGTATTTTAAACACAACTATAGCCCTTCCGCCAGCCATAAGTATTAGTATTGATAGTAGCCTACCTAATTTACTTTGCTTTGGCGATAGCAATGGTTCCTTAAATTTAATTATTAATAATGGTACGCCACCTTATACCTATGATTGGCAAAACAGTAATGGAGATATTGGGGGCGATACCGATAACCTCAGCAATTTACCAGCAGACGAATACCAGGTTACCATTACCGATGCCAATGACTGTACGGCAACTGCAACGACTGCAATAACAGCTCCAAATGAATTAGAGATAACTGCACAAATTACCAATAGCATCTGTACTGATAGCGATAATGGCGCTATAAACTTAACCGTAACAGATGGTACTGCCCCTTATACTTATAATTGGGAAAATAGTGATGGAAATAGTTTTGGCACGACCAATAACCTCACCAATTTACCAGCAGACGACTACCTTGTTACCATTACCGATGCCAATGAATGCACAAGCACAAGCAATTATATAGTTGAAGTAGCAAACCCACTTAACACGTCTATTACGGCAACAACAACTAGCATTTGTTTAGGCGACACGACTCTCTTAGAAGTACAAACCGAGTCCTCCATTAATGCAAATTATCAATGGGAAGGAGATATTAGTAACACGAGTAACATTGCAGAAGTTTCGCCTACAAGCACCAGCAATTATACCGTAATCATTACCGATACGGATAGCGGCTGTAGTACAGAAAACACCATCACCATTGAAGTAGATACCAGCCCTACCGTTGAGTTTCAGTTAGCTGATTTTCCTACAAAATACTGCTCCGATGCGCCTTTATCTTTAAGTTCCCTACTTAATGAAAATGCAGGAGAAGGCGTATGGAGTGTTGATGATATTACCTTATCTACGGACTATTTAACTGGCGGATGGCTTGAGCCAGGACAGTACCTCCTTCAATATGAATTAACAGAAAGTACGGGTACTAGCTGTGTTAATGAGTCAGAAAGTCTGTTGATTCAAGTACTAGAACCTATAGGCACCAGCTTTACTCAAAGTACATATTATTTGCAATGATACGACCTATAGTGTGCAATTTAGCATAAGTGGTGGTCAGCCTCCTTACACCATTAATGGGTTTCCTGGCGATATTCCAGCAGATTCAACCATCCTTATTGCTAATTTAGAAAACACAGAATCACCTTCCGAAATTATCATAACTATTACAGATACTTTGAATTGCAGCTACAATCTTATGGTAAGTAATCAACTATGTAACTGTGAAAACACCATTATTGGCCTAGAGGTCGGTCCCTTTGTAGACGAACCTTGTAGATATGGTATTTCTGCTACAGTAGAGAGTTTTGATTTTAACTTAGGTTTGGCTTATGCCATTAAAGAGAGTGAAGATACGACAATGTTAGTAAGTACTGATTTTCAACCCAATGGCGATTTTGATTTGGATGAAGGTGGCACCTATATAGTTTATGCTGCTAATAGTTGTGATACGATTAACAAACAAATAACATTAGACGAACCACTAAGTGGATATATAAATTTCCAATACCTAGGAGAATCATATATAGCAAATGCAATTTCTTCGGGAGGGACACCTCCGTACTACTATCAGTGGAATAATGGTTCGGAAGAATCTAATATATTAGTTACTGATACAATATTCCCTATATCAGTAATTATTAATGACTCAACACCTTGCTATATAACAGTTACTAATGCAGGACCTCCCGTAGGCATCAACTCAACAGCAACATGGGTTAGAGAAGTGCAAATATACCCTAATCCAAGTCATCAGTCTTTTAATATTGATTTTGGAAATTTATTAACAAACCAAAAAACAAACATCAGTTTACACAATACACTAGGGCAAGAATTATATACTAAAACACTTATATTTCCACAAAACACTCAAATTAATCTTCCAAATTTTGCTAAAGGTATTTACTTTTTGAAGGTGCAGATTGGGGAGGGGGTTATGGTGGAGAGGGTTGTTTTGCATTAACAGAAACAACAGCAAGCTAATAGGATCATTATTCCCCATTTATCAAAAAACTACTAGCAATCAGTCTTTCTATTGTTACATGAAGTTGATTACTAGTAAAAAAACAAATCACATGTTATCAAATAAAATCCAAACCATGAACACAAAAATAAAAAACTCATTAGTTTTACTTCTATTATTATCAATAGCTAGTAATTATCTTATTGCTTGTGATGAATCTAGTGCAGCTCTTATTTCAGTAACCGCTAATGGTGGTGATAGTTATACCTATGTGTTTGATGTATGCATCGAATACAATGGTTTAGAGGGTAACCCTAATGGTTTCTCATTTAATTTTTTGCCTAGTACTATTGCTGTACAAACAGGATTCCTCCCTGCTTCTGTCTTCACCTCTCAGAATGATGAGTACGTAGGTAGTATTACCAATGGAGGTAGCACTTTAGCTTACTCTTTTGGCGGCTTCTTAGTGAGTCAATCTAGCAGCACGAATTGTTTCACGACTACAGTAACAGTTCAAGGGGCTCCTACATCCGTTACTGTAATTACACACGAAGGAAACTCCCAAGCACCTTGTAATATTCAAATTGATATTGAATGTATTACTGCTTTCACCTTTGGTTTTGCATCAGCAACTTGTGGTATAAATGGCCAGGTTGCTGCTATTCCTACAGATGGCTTATCTCCTTATACCTATACTTGGGATACCTCCCCTGTACAAACTGCACAAACAGCAGTAGGTTTATCATTGGGTACTTATAGCGTTACAATTACTGATGCCAATGGTTGTAGCGTTACTGGTGAAACAGAACTCATTGAGAACACTACTACTATACTACTAGAAAACACTTCTTCACCAACCTGTAATGGTACTAGCGCAACCTTCAACGTTAACTTTGACGATACTGGCAGTAGCGGTACTTATAATGTAGTAGATAGCAATAATAATATATTAGGCAGTGGAAACAGTTCTCCTATAAACATAAACATTCCTAATAGTACAGTAGCAAACACTATAATAATATCAGTAATGGGTTTATCTGAAGGTATCTGTAGTAATGAAATCAATGTAACATTACCCGCTTGTGAGCCTCCTACCTCTTGCGCTATAACTGACATTAGTGCCGATGCTCCTGTTTGCGACGGTAATAATGCTACTTTTAATGTGAGTTTTACCGCAACAAATGGAAGTGGCAACTATAATATTGTTGATGATGGAGGTGCTATTTTAGCTTCGGGAACTGGGCCTAGTATTCCTGTAACAATAGTAAACAACATTGAAATTAGTATGAATATAAATGTAATAGATGCAATAGACAACACCTGTACAGGAACAGCTATTCCGCTATCACTCCCCTCCTGTGCCTGTAGCTTTTCCCTACAATTTAATAGTACAAATCCTTCTAACTGTGATATAAATAATGGTATGTTGCAAGTTGAAATATGGAATGACGGTATACAAGAAACTAGTTTAGATAATTACACTTTTACTTGGGAAGAGGGCGTAGATCCTTCAGCAAGTTCAACTTTAAGTAATATTGGTATAGGCACTTATTTTGTTACTGTTAGTAATAATAGCCTGGGTTGTAACGAAATTGTTAGTAGTGAAACTTTAACTTGTTCCTCTTCATTCAGCATTGCCAATATATCCCCTCAAGAAATGATAGACGACTATTTTGTAAAAGGTGCAAGTGTTTGTGATGTCAATTATACAGGCCACAGTTTAGGTCGGGGATATTTTTCTGGTGGTGGTAGTATAGGTATTGAGGAAGGCATATTCATTACAACTGGCAACGCTGGTAATATTGCACAAAACGGCAGCGCATTTATGTCTAACGATGTAGGAGGTGCTGGCGATGAGGACTTAAACACACTACAAGTAAATAGCACTACTTTAGATGCTGCAGTGTTAGAATTCGATTTTGTTCCTACAGGTAACACCATCTCCTTTAACTATGTATTTGCCTCCGAAGAATATCCAGAATGGGTATGTAGTACTTATAATGATGTATTCGGATTTTTTATCAGCGGGCCAGGCATCGTAGGTATCCAAAACATTGCCTTAATACCTGGCACCAATACTTATGTAGGTATCAATACCATAAATCCTGGAACAGCAGGATTCAATGGCAGTGCTATCAATTGTGAAAGTTTAGCTTTTTCCTCTTTATACAATAATAATAATGCTTCTACTCAACAACCCGTTTTTGACGGCTATACCGATGTATTGCAAGCTACCGCAACAGTAGTGCCTTGTGAAATTTATCATATTAAATTAGCAGTTGCTGATGCAGGTGATGGCGTTTTAGATTCGGCTGTATTCCTTGAAGCAAGCAGCTTTAATGCTGGTACTGGTGTAGCAGTACAATCAGGAATTTCTAGTAACGATGGTTTTACCTCACAAGATACCTACGAAGGCTGTGTAAATGGATACTTCTTATTTATTAGAGAAGATTTAACCGATAATAGCACCCCCTTAACCATTACCTACACTATTGGAGGTACTGCTACACCAGGTGCTGATTATACTGGACTCGGTACTAGTGTAGTCATTCCAGCAGGGCAAGATTCTGTATATATATTCATTGAGGCATTCTTAGATGGTATTGCTGAAGGAACAGAAACCATTGAAATAATTCTCCAGGATAATAGTTGTGTTTGCGACGAACCCATAGCACTTCCCCCTATCATTATGGATATACTTGATGCAACACCTTTAGAAATAGACTTACCACCAACAACAATCGCCTGCCCTGGAGAACCCGTATTTGTATCGGCAGCAGCAGGTGTATCTGGTGGTACAGTTCCTTTTGTAGCCTACAGTTGGAGTGATGGTAGCATACAGCCCAATATTAACTTTACCCCAACAAGTACAACTACCTACACCGTAACCGTAACCGACTTGTGTGGCAATACCGCCACCGATGATATTCTCATAGAAATTCAAAGTGGACAACCTGATGCTACCATTAACCCCGTACCTACTGTTTGTGCCGAATCAACAGAGATTATCACCCTAACCGCTGCTACATCAGGCGGTACATGGGTAGGAGATGGTATTGTTGATGGTGCTAATACGACTGGCGAATTCGACCCCTCATTAGTAATAGGCTTTAACACTACTAATGTAGAATATACCATTACAGGCGATTGTGGAGATGATACAGGTACACAAACCATTACCCTATCCAATATTACCCTACAAGTAAACGATCCCATAGACCCCGACTGTGGCGCAATAAACGGACAAGCTACCGCCAGTTCTAACGATGGGCAAGCACCTTATCTTTTTGAATGGTCGAATGGAGAACTAGGACCTAACGCAACCATGCTCGAAGGAGGAATTACTTATACCGTTACCCTAACCGATGCCAATGGATGTGTAGATATTGACGAAATTACCCTAAACCCCACTGCACCTATTACCACAACCGTTGACACCCCTGTTGACCCAACTTGTGGCGCAATGAATGGACAAGCAACTGCAAATAGTGGGGACGGTACTCCTCCCTTTACCTTTGAATGGTCGAATGGAGAAATAACACAAACAGCCACTACACTTGAAGCAAATATTGCTTATACCGTTACCGTTACGGATGTAAACGACTGTACAGCAACAGCAACCGTAACCCTAAACCCAGGTGCCGATATTATGGCCACCGTTGATACACCAGTAGATCCATCCTGCTTGGATGATGACGGACAAGCGACTGCTAGTGCTAACGGTACAGCTCCTTTCACCTACGCATGGTCTAACGGAGAAGCATCAGCAACTGCTATGACCCTAGCCGCCGATACTCCCTATACCGTAACCGTAACCGATGCCAATAATTGTACAGCAACCGCCGAAATAACGCTTACTCCTCCTGCTACAATGGAAGCAAGTCTTACCACCCAAGATGTACAATGTGCTGGCGAAGCAACAGGTAGTTTAGTATCTTCAGTAATCAATGGCACCGAACCTTATACCTACATATGGAGTGGTGGTTTAACTGCTGTAGAAACACACTTTGGAACTGTTTTAGCAGGCACTTACCAAGTAACTATAACAGATGCCAATGCTTGTACTGCAACCGCTGAAGTAACCATAACCGAACCCGAAGCAATGATCGCTACCATTGAACCAACAGACGAAACTTGTAGTGGAACAGTAGATGGTATGGCGGTAGCAACAGCTACTGGCGGTACGCCTACTTATACTTATAGCTGGAGCGATGGCTCCACAGGTGATAACGTAAGCGGACTCCCAAGTGGCACTTACTCCGTAACCATCACCGACGATAACAATTGTACTGCCACTGCCTCGACAACAATTGCTACAAGCGATGGTCCAACCGTAACCATAAGCACACAAAATTCTAATTGTGGACAAGCAAATGGCGAAGCAACGGCTACTGGTTCTGGTGGAACTGCTCCTTATACTTATGCTTGGGATGGGGTAACTGGCGATGTAAATGCAAATTTAACGGCTGGTGCTTACGATGTAACCATTACAGATGCCAATAATTGTACAGCAATTGGTACTGCCAATATCAGCGACGATGGTGCCCCTACAGCAACAACAGATTTTGTAGAACCTACTTGTGGCGGAGCCAATGGCGAAGCTAGTATTACGGTTTCTGGTGGTGCAAATCCTTATGTTTACCAATGGAGTAATGGCGGTTTTACCGATACTGTAACAGGATTAATGGCAGGCAATATAAGTGTTACCGTTACAGATGCAAACGATTGTGTGCTAAGTGAAACCATTACTTTAACAGATGCTGGCGCACCAAGCGCAACTGCTTCCAATGTAAATGCTAGTTGCGGACAAGCCAATGGCGAAGCTAGTGTAGTAGCAAGTGGTGGTGTAGGCCCTTATACTTATGCTTGGGATGATGTAAATGCACAAACAAGTGAGGTCGCAACAGGAGTAGCTGCAGGTACTTACAATGTAACTATAATGGATGCCAATTTATGTTCAGCAGTTGCCACAGTTACAGTAGAAAATACCGATGGTGCAACCGTAACAACAACAACAACAGATGCCGTTTGTGGACAACCCGATGGTACCGCTACAGCTACTCCTGATGGGGGAATAGGTCCATATGTTTATGCGTGGGATGATGCAAATGCACAAACAGGACAAACAGCCACTGGCCTAGCAGCAGGTACTTATAATGTGGTGGTAACAGACGGCAACAACTGTACTGCTGAAGCTACAGCATCTATCAGCGATGCAGGTGGACCCACCGCTACTATTAGTGGCA
>JAHDBT010000696.1 GCA_020630215.1 Bacteroidota bacterium | reverse complement strand
AGAAAAAAAATACGGCGACTTAATCATCAGAAACTTAAGTTTTGAGCCACTAGTACATCAATTAGTTGAAGAACTGATTAAATATGGTGGCAAAATAGATTTACCCCTCTCCTAAAAAGCCCTTCTTCTCCAATACCCATATTATCTCACATATCCTTGCTAGGCAGTATAAATAACGCTGATTTTACCAAACAATACTTAGCAAGTTGTTATGGCGCATTACCTGTTTTAAATAACTAAATTTAACACTATCTTAAAAAATTCTCTCCCCCAATATCCATATTATCCCGTATATTTACCCCATAAAAACCAAAAATCTCTAACCACATGAATCTAAAACCACTCCTGCTAGGCTGCATTCTTATCCTAAGTGCCTGCCAACAAGCAAAAGAAAAACCACCAACACCAACGCAACAAAAGCCCATCGAATACAACGAAGATTACCTAAAAGGTTTTTGGATGGCAGGGGTACAACAAATGGACATCGACTGGGATAAACCTAGTCCTATTTCCCTTTCTTACGATGAACAAGGTCAGAGAATTAGCCATAACCATATAAACCCCAAAACGGATACAATTCTAATAGATAGCCTTAAAACCAAACCTGTTTTCTTGAGTGAACAGCTAACCAAATACGCTGGCAGCAGCACTTGGCATCACCACAAAGTAAGCCCCAAAAAAACAGACCCGAGTGTAGCAGAAATACAAAAATTACTACCCAATAAATATTGGCAATACCACAACGAAATATTGTTTTTTGATGCGGCTGGCGGTTTTAAAAACTTCAACAAAAAAAATAACAACGAATATAATACGTATTGTTACGAAATTATTAAAGAACACGAAATGCCCTTTCTCATTAAAAAAGGCAACCAAAGTTTTTGTGAGGGTTCGATGCAATACTTAGAAAAAGTGGTGGCTATTTCGGAAAAAGAATTGCAAGTTTTTAGATGGGAAAAAGAGGGTTTTAAAACCGTTACTTACCAAGCCATTGATAAAAAAATAAAAGGACAGGCAGTTGCATTTCAATTGTGTGATCCGTATATCAGTAGAAACCATCCTATTCATCGGTATTATTATGGTGGCGCAAAATATGATGGCGGTAATTATGCTATCAAAAAAATAATTGATAAGCAGTATAAAATGCCAGCAGGTACGAATAAAGAAAATGGTTTAATTAAAGTACTATTTGTAATTAATTGCGAAGGAAAAACGGGCTTGTTTGAAACTTTGGAACTCGATATGAATTACAAAATTAAAAAGTTTGATAAACGTATTACCCAACAAGTTTTAGCTATTAGTCAAAGCTTAGATAAATGGCTTCCTAGCAAAGACCCCAATAGTGATATGACTTTAGATGCTTATAAATTTCTAACTTACAAAATAAGAAATGGACAAATTACTGAAATATTCCCTTAGTGGTATTACGGCTTGTTTTTTACTAATTACCGCCTGTAATAATAACACAACTCCTACGGAAAAAAAGCTTGATTTAAGTGAATTCTCGAAAGAAGAAAAAAGACTTATTTTAGACCGCTTAAATAATTTAAAACCCAATAATGGATATTTTCAAGGTGGGCTGCGAGCCGATAAAATACTAGATACTTTAATGCTGCTCGAACCTACAAATTCCGACCATCACCATACTAAATCGGTAGGGCATTCTAAAATTGGAAATTACCATATTGCGTTTCCCTTACTAGAGGAAGCGGTAAAAATTAATCCGCCAGATATTTTGTATTATTACCCTTGGCTCCTCCTCTACTATTACCACGATTACGAACGAGCCTTGAAGTATTTTAATGAGTTTGATGACCTCACGCCTAATCAAGTAGATTTTGCCATGTCGGAAAATGTGTATTATTTAAAGGGAATGGCACTCAAACAGTTAGGCAGGGATGAGGAAGCTATTGCGTCGCTTACACAAGCCGTTAAATCGGATGGAGAGAATGTAGATCCGTATGTACATGTATACCGAGGGATTTGCTATTTGCAACAAAAAAAATACGATGCTGCCATCGCCGATTTCGATTTTGTTTTAAACGATTTAGATGATCCGAGAAACTCTATGGCGCATTATTACAAAGGCGAAGCATACTTACAAAAAGGAAGCATTGATAAAGCCAAAATGCATTTTTTAGAAGCACAAAAACTCATCGAAAAAGGCTATGTTAAAACAGACCCTTACTGGGAATTATTTGATTTTGTTTCTGGTGAACGGGTGAAGGATAAGTTGGAGAGTTTGTAAATATTTCGGTAGGATTGTTTTAGGTTTTCTACGGAGTCGAACAGTTTTTTTACGAGGTTGCAGGTAGAGAAAATTCATGAATTTTCTCTACGGGTTACACCGATATGAAGTGCTTTGTAGTTTTAAGTTCACAGGTATTAAATTTGTTTTAGGTCGTCTTTTATTTTGCTAATGTTCGCCACAGACCTACACCTGTTTTTTTCTTTTCAATAAATTAATTCAAAAACAAAACAATTTAAGCTATGAATCAGGAAATGGGAAAATGGATTATTTTTGCTGGCATTGGCATTGTGGTTATCGGCATTGTTTTTTATTTCTTTTCCGATAAACTAGGGTGGATAGGAAACCTGCCTGGCGACATTCGCTACAAGGGAGAAAATAGCAGTTTTTATTTTCCTATTACCACTATGATTTTATTTAGTATTTTATTAAATGTAATTATGCGCCTTGTTCGTTATTTAGGGCAGTAGTTTTTTGTAGAAGGTATTTTTGTAGAAAGTATTTGGTAGGGTGTAGCTTCATTTTAATGTAGCATTCTATTTCTATCTTATTGATAACCCAATAGATTGTATTTTAATCAACGAATTAATCCTAGTAATACACTCATCAAAGAACGGTGTCCTCAAAAAAATAATGACCTATATTCCCCTTTTGGAAGGGGTAGGGGAAGGTCAGTATAAAATACCCATTATTTTTTTGAGGACTTTACCCAGTTAAAGGATAGTAAGTAACGCATAAAAAATAAATCCGTCATTTCTACTTGATCTTTTGCACTTATC
>JAHDBT010000079.1 GCA_020630215.1 Bacteroidota bacterium | reverse complement strand
AATCTAACACTCTAACTGTTAATGGCTTAGCCTTTTTCGGTCAAGCACTAAGTAACAAGCCTATTTTGTTACTGTTCAACATCCCTTTAAAATCTTTTTTGAATATCGAACACGGAATGATGAAGTTTTCCTGCTGGCGGTAAGATTTTGGATATGTTTATACTCATACTGCCCGCTCCAGCCTCCAGGCTGGAGCGTAACGGGCCTAAAGCCTCCCGGTTTAATGTCAAAATTTTTAAAGCTTAAATAGGCCTTAAATTTTTTATGAACGGATGAGTTCAGTCACCCGACCATTATAGCTTTTAGTTTGCGTCCCTTTGATTCGAGTATTCCTAAAAAACACTATCATCCAAAATCCCCACTTCATCCCTACGCACATGAATCACCGTTCTATCCTTCGTAGGTCCATTTTCTAATTTTAATACGCCTCTAGGGCAAACCGCTGCACATATGCCACATCCCACACAAGATGAGCGCACAATGTTTTGTCCTTTTTGAGCGTAGGCACGTACATCAATGCCCATTTCGCAATAAGTAGAACAGTTGCCGCAAGAAATACATTGACCGCCATTAGTCGTAATACGAAATCGAGAAAAGAACTTTTGGAAAATTCCTAGTATCGCTGCCTGCGGACAACCAAACCTACACCATACTCGGCTTCCCATAATAGGATAAAAACCTACCCCTACCACGCCACTAAACATCGAAGCAATTAAAAAGCCATACCATTTGGCAAAGGATGCCGAAGCCGTTCCTAAAATGCCGCCTTGCATAGCAGAGTTTGCCCAAAGTAATAAAGTCATAATGGTAACAAAAACCAATACGCTGTGAATCATCCAACGTTCAATTTTCCATGCCTTGAGCGATTTATCGGATAAATGACGATAAGGATCGCCAGCCGTTTCTGCTAGTCCGCCGCAGCCGCAAACCCAGGAGCAGTACCAGCGTTTGCCGAAAAAATAGGTGAGTATGGGTGTTGCTATAAAGGTCATAATTACGCTAATGGTAATTAAAAACAAACCCAAACCGCCTTTGCTAATAAAATTGTTTATCCAATCTGGGCGCAGTTTGTAAGAGTCGAGGGGCCAAAAATAGGTGAAGTAAAATTCGGGTTGGTTCATCAGCATCATAAAGGCAGGAATTAAAAAGGCAAAGCCCAACTGAAAAAACATTACCGAAAAAGTACGAATAACTTGGTACCGATTGTGTCGATATTTTAAGATAAATTTAACTCCCATAATCAACACCGCAAGCGTATACAAAAAGCCATATAAAAACCATTGGTTAGCCGCCTGCCCTCGTATTAAATGACTTAGCGGATCCATCATCCTAATCAGCCCTTCGAGGTATTGCGGATACCAGTATAGCGCAACATAGAAACCCGTAATAACTACTGCTGTTATCCAAGCTGCTGCACCTCGGTGCGTCATGCCGCCAAACATTACGCCCGTATTTTTAATACCCTCGGGTCGCCCTTTGTATTGCGCCAAAGCAAAGCGAATGCCGCCAATACTAATTAAACCAATAGAGGACAGAAAGAATACCAAAGGTTGTAGCGTTCCTGCGCCTACCCATGCAATAAGCAAGAGCAAAAGCCCTAGACCAATCAGGGCTAAATTTATTTTTTGTGCAGGGCTAATTACCTGCGATGCATCCGATACAACCGACATGCTGATATCGGCTTTACTATTGTAAAAATCTGGTTTAAATTGAAATTCTGACATGTTGTTTTATTGCTAAATGGTTTTGTTGTTGAATTGCTGAATTGCTGAATGTCCCTAGTTAGTACTTTACAACGGTGTAGCGAAGCGGAACCGTTCAACTACTAACTACCAGCTACCTATTAACAACCCCTCGTTTAAAAATCATATCGAACATACTTTTTTTGCTTTTGAGTTGTATGGTGCGATTGGGGTTTTGTTGGTTGTATAAGGCAACAATATCTTCCTCGTATTTGTCGTAAAACTCTGGGTCGAAATTGGCGGCGCGGAGGTGGGTGAGTACGTAGTGTAAGTCTCGTTTTTCGTTGAGCCATTCTTCCCATACATCATGCCTAAAACGCACACCAAAAGTATTGCAGCCAATTACCTCTTTACTGTTTTCATCGTACACAATTTTAATGCACTTTTTTCCATCGGCATGTTCCCAATACAATTGGGTTTCCCCTGTTCTAAGTTTAGGCATTACGGTTCCGTAGGTTTGGTATTCAATATCAAAAAACTTAGCAGAGTTAAACCAAGTTCTGGGCTGGTACGGTTTGCGTTCTTGGCAAATGTTTTGAGCTACGGTAATCCCCTGCATCCGTCCCGTATACCAAACCTGTTCTAGCGGACGACGACCGGGAAGGGCTTCACTAAACTGAGCACAATCACCACAAGCATATACCTCTGGCACATTGGTTTCTAGGTAATGATTGACTAGAATTCCTCTAGCGGTTTCAATACCGCTGTCTTTTAAAAAAGCAATATTAGGACTTACGCCAGCGGTTAATCCTACAAACTCGCAAGCTATTTCTTCGCCTTTATTGGTAATAACCGCCCTAGTACGTCCTTGGGCATCTGCTACAATTTCTTTTAGTTCGGTGCCTAGTTTTAAGTTGGCGTGATGTTCGGCAATATGGCGGTTTACCATTGCCGATTCTTCGGGTGGTAACACATTGCTCCAATAGCTTTTTTCTCGCACTAAAAAGGTAACGCCAATTCTTCTACTCAGCAGCATTTCGGCCATTTCAATACCAATTAAGCCGCCGCCAACAATTACGGCATGTTTGGCATTTTTGGTGTTTGCTTCCATTAGCACCAAATCCTGCATATTGTAAAGTCCTTGCACGCCAGGTAAATCTTGTCCTGGCCAGCCAAACTTATTTGATTTAGAACCTACCGCAAGCACCAACTTATCATAAGCAATGCTATCTCCTTTTTGCATGTTTAATTGCTTGTTGGAGGTGTCAACTTGTTCTACATAATCGTGTACTAAGTCGATGCGGTTTTTTGCCCAAAACCAATCTTCGTAGGGTTTGGTATTTTCGTAGGTCATGTGCCCCATGTAGATGTACATGAGGGCAGTGCGAGAATAAAAATGTTTGGTTTCGGCAGAAATAACGGTAATTTGGTGTTCGCTATTCATTTTGCGAATATAGCGAGCAGTTGTAATGCCGCTGATGCCGTTGCCAATAATTACAATGTGCATAAAAGAGAGCATTTAATGGCGAAGTAAAATTAATAGAGCGTACTTGCTATTTGGTTTTAGGACGGTTACGTTTTGCGATACCATATACAAGTATCAATTATTTTTATAGCTTGTAGGAACATCTCAAAAGTAGAAATAGTATTTTGGCTTTGCTGTCCTAGTGCAGACAGTAGAGAATAATGGGTGCTTTTTGGTAGAAAGTATTTTAGCCGAAAGTAGTAAGATGCTGCTTACCAATATTACTATTCCAAATTATTTACTAATTTTGGATGCAGAAAAATCAATTGAAATCAATCCATTAATTTTAATAACATGAAGATACAACATTTTATAGTTTTACTAGCAGGTTTATTTTGGGGAAGTACCATTATTAGCCAAGTGCAAGCTCAAAACGCTATTAATCAAGTTGACCGAGTTGGGTTTATGACCGAATACTATTGGCACATGCCGAGTTATAATCCTGCTTTTACAGGCGAGAGTAGTTTACCTAGCATATTACTTTCGGCAGGTTTTGGAAAGGAATATGATAATAAGCCACGAACGTTTAATTTACTAGCGCACGGACATATTGAAAGTGCTACGAGTGGGGTTGGTGTAAAAGCTTTTTACCACAAGTTTGACGATAAGATTTCTGCTACAGGTACGTCGGGTTCGGTAGGGAAAGATTCTAATAGAAATATTTTGGAATTGGCTTTTTTGTACAGCTACAAAATGGACATAGGGGATAATGGATATTTTAGATTTGGTGCAGCAATGGCAGCATTACACTATGAATCGGGTTTAGTGCCTAATACCCCTACTACTACCACTACTACTCAGGTTTCTGTAAATAACGAAAAATATTTTAAGCCTAAAATTGATTTTGGTTTGATGGTACGTTATTATGGTTTTTATACGGGCGTTTCGATGGTCAATGCAAATGAGGTGAAATTTCAGTTTGCTACAGGAGGCACAGGAGCCAATGGGCAAAATTTTAGACGTACTGGCTTTGTAACCTTGGGCTACGATTTGCGTTTAAGCGAAGACCGAATTGGCATCAGCCCATCTATGATGTTGAACTTTTTAGCAGGTTCGAATGGCAATAACTTTGATAAAGCAGCCATTAATGTTAACCTCTTACTAGATTATAACCAATTAGCGTATTTGGGATTTAGTTATAAAGCCAACGACCCGCCTTATATTTTTAACTCGCCTTACTATGGCAGCATTATTTTGGGCGGCAGGTTGTCTGATTTTCATATTTCGATGGCCTACAATTTAACCAAAAGTGTTTACAGCGAATCGTACGCCCGTATAGAAGCAACGCTAGGTTTGTTTTTAGGAGGACGTTATTATGAAGATGAGGACGAATAATTCGTTTATTGAATAAATGACAGAAGCAAAACAATATGGGGAAGCGAAGTAGAACCAACCAAATACCAAGTGCGAACTACTACTAAAACAAAAGGGGCAAACATTAAAAATGTATTGCCCCTTTTTCATTGAATAAAAATGAAATAGATTTGCTTTTTGTGTAGCTTTATTGGAAGTGGAAAATGTAAATTTATTTTTGTACTGTGCTTAACTTACTTTTTTCCTGCGGTAGCTCGCGCTTTAAGTTCAAAAAAGGTTTTTACATTTTCTGCGTTTTGTTCAACAAGCTTGCCATTCATATAGGCTACAATTAATGCTTTTTGGTAACCTAAGCGATTTAATTTGGTTAAATATTTTTCGGCATCACTGTATTTGTTAAAACTACCTGTAGTATAAATAAAGGTGTTTGCTATCGTTGTGTCATCAATGTACAAATCGCTGGCAATTGCTTGTATAAACTGCGATTGCTTAGGAATGCGTTTAGAAAAACGACCTATTTCTATCCGATAAATAATATCCTTGCTCGTTTTTTTATCGGATAGGTAATCCAAGTCAACCATTTTTTCGTTACGAGGAATTTCTAAAATAGCATTGTATACTTTAGTCTCTACTACTTGATTGGTAAGTATATGGTATTTTTTAGAATAATTTTTCCCATCAGTCGCATACAACAAATGATTGTAGTTTTTATTGGTTTCAAAAACAAAATTTCCATCTTCGTCCGAAACCAGCTCTTCTTTTATGTTGGTATCTTTATTAACCAATACTACGGTAATATTGGTTAAAATAGTTTTATCTGTTTTGTCAAGTATTAAACCTGTAATTTTTAAAAGCGATGCGGGATCAACGGCGTTTTCTACAGGTACCCGTTTGCATTTTGGTGCAGGTTTAGGTACCATTGCAGATTGAAAAATCCCATTGGTAAGTTGTGTATTATTATTTACAGTTGCTGGTACAAGCAAATTAGGCGCAATCGTTGCTTTTGAGCTATCACTAGTCGCAATCGTTGCTGTTTCTTGAGCAATCGCAAATCCCTGAAGAACTAATAAAAGTAGTATACTAAATATAGCAGCTTTTTTCATAGCAATTTATTTAGGCTTGTGGTATAGTTTGAGTATAATGTTAGTTGGTAATTCATAAGGGGAAAAACGTACTGCCCATTCTGCAAAAGTTATTCCAACAAGTTTAATATTAAATAAACTAGCTTATAAACAAATAAGTAAATTGCTTAATATTATTTGAGAGCAAAATGCAATTATGGCATTTCTGTGAAAAAAAGGCATTTAATAATGTGTAAATACTTTGTTTACAATACATTTATAATACGCACTAAATTGTAGCTATTTACTTGATAACAAAAGGGTATTGTATTAAAAAAAGAAAATAGACGAAACAAAAAAAAAAAAAAATGTGCAAACTTTTAAAAAATTAATAGGAAGTTAATCGGGTGACCATTGATTAATACACCTATATAATACAAATTAAGCATTGTAATTTATGCATTAACCCAAGTTGTCTATGTATTTTCTAACATTTAACCATTGGGTGAATGGCTAAAAGCGAAGCGTACTTTCTACTACTATTTAGCAAAGGAGGAATAGTAAGGTTTAAGTTAAGTAGCGTTTCCACCAATATTGAAAAACAAGTAAAGTCCACACATTAGCCGCTGCATCTCCTGGGTTTTCGGAAAAAAGTTGTTGTAGTAATTGTTGAATAGCAGGGTAATGAAAAATGCCTTGAGCAGTAATAAAATCTTCGCTTAGTAAATCCTTAACCAATAGTTCTTTCAATTCTTTGCGAAGCCACTTTAACAAAGGCACATCAAAACCATGTTTAGGGCGGTTGTATAATTCTGTAGGCAGTATTTGGCGAAAAGCATCTTGCAATACTCGTTTTTTGAGTTGTGCATTTATTTTATAAGATACAGGAAGCGTAAAAGCAAAATTAACCAAACGATGATCTAAAAATGGCGTGCGAACCTCTAGGCTGTGCGCCATACTCATGCTATCGGTTTTAGTAAGCATATCCCCTTGTAAAACGCCGTGCATATCGGCATATAAAATTTCGTTGAGGCTGCCTTTTTGCCCATTTTGTATATATTGCAATTGCTGGTTTTGAGCTTGTAAAAACTGGCTTTGGTTAATATTCCGTACTAGTAAGTTGGCTGCATCTTGCATCGACATTAAGCTTGCCCATTGCCAATACCGTTGTTGATGCCCTAGTTGTACGCCACTAGCAAAACGATTTAATTGCCGTACTAAATTTCCTAGGCGGCTGCTACGAGATTGTGGTAAATTGGCCCACACGGGTCCCGTCCATTTTACCAGCCTAGCAGCCCATCCGCCTTGCCTTGCACGCCATTCGGCAGCATGTTTATTGTAGCCAGCAAACAATTCATCTCCACCATCGCCCGATAAAGCTACCTTTACCTTTTTTGCCGTATGCATACTCAAAATATTTACTGCTAAAGCCGAGGCATCTGCAAAAGGCTCGTCTATATAATCGAGCATGGTAAATAGGTTGCCAAAAAGGTCATCGTTACTTAAAGCAAAAACGGTATGATTGGTTTTAAATTGTTTAGCCACCAATTGAGCATATTTTGTTTCATCAAATAAAGGCTCGTCCTTATAACCAATAGAAAAAGTATGGAGATGTTGGTGATGTTTAGTTGCTAAGGCCGTAATAACAGACGAGTCGATGCCGCCACTTAAAAAAGCACCAATTGGCACATCGGCTACTAAGCGTTTTTTTACCGAATCTTCCATTAATTGCACTAATTGCTGCTGCGCTTGCTCGTAACTTTGGGTACTTAATTGATTGGCTTGATAAGGAATTTGGTAAAAAGTATGTGTTGTAACCAATTTGTTTTGTACTAGTAAATACTGTCCTGGTTTTAGCTTGTACACTTCCTTAAAAATGCTGTAAGGTGGAGGAATATAACTCAACTGCAAATACAAATATAAAGCCGTTTGGTTAATAATGCGAGGTATGCCCATTGCTAGGAGGGCTTTCATTTCGGAAGCAAAAAGAAGCTTGTCATCATCTTTAAAAATAAGAAGGGGTTTAATGCCAATTCGGTCACGAGCAATAAAAGTAGTTTGGGTTTGTTTATCGTAAATGGCAAAGGCAAAAAAACCATTTAACTTATTTAACATCGCTGCCCCCCAATGTATATAGGCATACAGCAATACTTCGGTATCGCCATTAGTTATAAAAGTAATACCTTGTGCTTCGAGTTGTTGTTTAAGGGAAGCGTAGTTGTAAATTTCGCCATTAAAAACAACAGTGTACCTGCCGCTTGTATCGCTAAAAGGTTGGTTAGCACCACTACTCGTATCAATAATAGATAGGCGGCTATGTCCTAGCGCAATGCGTTGATGTTTAAAAACACCATCACTATCTGGACCTCGTTTTTTTAAGCATTGTATTGCGTCAGGCAAGCTATCTAAATAGGTGTTTGCCTTATCATTAAAAGCAATAATACCAGCAATTCCACACATAGTTTTTTATTTGTTGGCGCAATGCACCATTATTTCTTTTTTTTTTCCTTAAAGATAAGCACTTATCTAAATTGGTTGTTTACAAATCTTTATCTTTGCCAAGATTCGTTGATTATTATTTATGTACAAGCGAATAAAAAAGCATGACTTTAGCCGATATTTTCGTTATTCCTATTGTAATACTGCTTATCCTAATGCTAGGATTAACAGTACAGGAAACCTTGTACAAAAAGGAAAAGTATAAAAAATATTTAACACTAGGCTTGATAACTAAAATAATAGGCTCTTTGCTTTATTGTTTTCTTTATACCTTTTACTATGGTGGTGATACAACAAATTACCACGAGGCCGCTAAAGTTATTAGTGGAGTAATAATGACCAACCCCAGTTTAGGTTGGGAAATAATGACGAACCCTGCTGCTACCTTTACCTATGAAAATATAGATATAGTAGAAAATATGAAAATGTTTTTAGGCGAAAACACTTTTATGGTAGTGCGCATTGCCGCTTTGTTTAACCTTTTTTGTTTTAATAGCTTTTGGGGCGTTTCTATTATCTTTGGTGCATTATCTTTTACTGGCATGTGGGCAATGTATCGGGTGTTTGTAGATAGGTATCCTAGCTTGCAATTTCAAATGGCGATAGCAGTACTGTTTATGCCATCGGTATTCTTTTGGGGATCGGGCATTATGAAAGATACCATTACAATGGGCTGCCTAGGATGGATGTTATGGGGTTTGTATCAACTATTTATTAAAAATAAAAAAATCCCCATATCAATGGTAATCGTAGTAGTTACCTTTTTTTTACTTGCCAAACTCAAAATTTATATTATTATTGGCTTTTTGCCAGCGATGCTATATTGGCTTATTGCTCACTATATGTCGTTTATTAAAGAGCAAAGGTTGCGGTTTTTTATTATTTTTTCGACCTTTATATGTTTAGGATATATTGGTTATAATTACCAAGATAACATAAATGCCATTAGCAATGCTTTGTTTATGCGTTTTGTACAGATGGCCTATGGTTTTCAATCATGGCACGAGTTTTTAGCGCAAGAAGGGCAATCGGGATATACCCTAGGCGAAATAAAATTTACTATTTCGGGAGTTTTATCTAAATTTCCAGCATCGGTAAATGTTACTTTATTTAGGCCCTATCTTCACGAAGTAAAAAATATTAATATGCTGCTAACGTCTTTAGAAAGTACTAGTATGTTGTTGTTTACGCTATATGTTTTTATTCGTACAGGCATACTCAAAACTTTTAAGTTACTATTTAGCGATCACTTCATTGTTTTTTGCTTTATTTTTAGTTTGCTTTTTGCTTTTGCAGTAGGTTTTACCAGTTATAATTTTGGTGCATTAGCACGATATAAAATACCTTGTTTACCTTTTTATATAGCAGCCCTATTTTTAATTTTGCATAAACATAAACAACAAAAAATGGCGGTTAATTAGCAGCCATTAATTACCAATTACTTATTTAAAAACGTTACTATTTAACGAATGCTAAATAATAACTTAAAAACAATTAAATACCATGAAAATAACCATTCTGTTTTGGGGTGTATTAACAGAGGTCACCCAAGAACAACAAATAGATTTAGAAGTTGATTCGACTACTAATTTACTGCAATTAAAAGAACAATTAATTAGGCAATATCCTGATTTAATAAAATACCATCACCAAATTGCCGTTAACCAAGATTTAGCACAAATAGAAGAAGAATTAGTTTTAAAAGAAGGAGATGAAATTGCATTAATGCCACCATATGCAGGAGGCTAATTTTAAAAAGAAAAACGATTTAACCATTCCGAAATGCCGTAGGCATGGCCGACATTGTAGCCCTAGATTTTAATCTAGTAAAAAAAAAAATGAATTCAACAATTAACGAAATAAAAACAATACCCCAAACAAACTTTCTAGTAGAGGGACCAATAGCGGTAAATATTATTACGCAGTTAAGAGAAAAAAACAAATACCAATGTGGTGCAGAAGCTTTATTTTTAGGAACCATTCGTAGAGATGAAGTGAATAAAAAATGGGTACGCAGTATTGATTATACGGCCTATACTAGCATGGCCGATAAAGTATTTAAATCCATAGAAAACCATATTTTAAAAACACATAAAATTCAACAATTAATTATTTTTCATGCTGTTGGAGAAATTAAGGTTGGCGAAATTTCTATGTTGGTTTTTGTACAATCAAAACATCGAAAAGCAGCCTTTGCAGCACTAGAAGATACGGTAGAATATATTAAAGCCTATGCCCCCGTTTGGAAAAAAGAAAATTATGAGGATGGTACTTATGATTGGGTTAATTGTAAGCATTGTCATCATGCAGCAAGTCATTTAAAACCGTTGACATAAATTGTTTTTATAAAAAATGCTATGAAAAAAGTAGGTCTGTTTTTATTTAATTTTTTATTTTTTTCCTTATTGATAAACGCACAAAAAATCAATAAAGAAATAGAGGAACTTTACGAGGAATTAATTCCGTTTCATCAAAATATTTTTATTTTTTGTAAAGATAAAAAATGTGGTTTGATAGATAGTCGAACAGGAGATATATTGCTGAAAAACAACTACGATTGGATAAGTTCTTATTACGAAAGTAAAGGGCATTATGAAGAATTAAGTGCGGGATGCACCAATGATATAATGGCAGAACAATTTGTAGTAAAAGTAAATAATTACCAAGGTCATTTAGTGTACGACGATACTCGTAATTACCAACCCGTTTTATTAAAAACCAATAAGGCAACTGCTAATAAAAAAAAACAAAGAGAAAGACCTGATAATCAGTCTTGTACACCTTTAACCTGGGAAATTTATCGGGCACCTTGCAAAGGCTATGGAATTGTAAGTTATAACGGTAAGCTAAACTTAATAGATAAAAAAGGAAAACTAGTTAGCAAAAGCATAGCGGTAGATGTAGGGAATAAAAACCCTAATGATGAATTGGCATTAAAAGCGGCTATTTATAATTTTCCTGCTATTTATAAAAGTTATCCTTATTTCGAAAAATTATCTACGCATGTTTTTTTAGCGAAAAGAGAAAATAGTTATTGGGTATTTAATGAAAATGGCGAACCTATTTCTACTAAGCGATACACGGCTGTAAATCACGTAAAAGGAGTAAACAATACTGCCCATAAATATGTTGAGGAAACGAGCTATATTAATATTGAAGATGGAGAAAAAAAAGGAATAATTAGCCTAGATGGAAAAGGCTTTTTAGATGCAATTTATAAGGAAATAAATCCTGTTTTTCATGAATGGGGTGGACAAGCGTTTCCAATGATTTTAATTAAGGAAAATAATTTATGGGGAATTTATAATTTACTAGGACGACAAATAATTACCCCACCGGTTTTTAATAATTGCAAAGCCGTAGAAAATAATAAAATAGGTGTGCAATACAATGGGAAGGGTTATTATGTTTTGCTGCAACAACAAATGCAGATGAGAGAAGCAGAAATGTTTTTTAATTATTTCCCCTATTTATTATTAGAAAAAAATGGGAATTATATTGCCCTTAATTCGGCAGGGGAGGAAGTTTGTACGAACTATAAAATTATTGAGGATAAGGATACTTGGAGCAGCGGCGTAATTAAAATTACGAACACGAGCAAAACACAATATGGATTATACAACCCAATGAATGATGCGTTAATAAAACCACAATACGATGAACTGGTAATTATTACCCCGAAACCATTACACTATTTTGCAAAGGTGAGAAAAAACAATAAATGGGGGCTTATTTATTTAGATGGCCGTAAGCATACCAAAATTAAATACGATAGTATTAAACAAGAAAAAGGGGAATACCGAGCCAGCAAAAAACGAAAAAAGAAAGTGCTCTTTAAAAATATAAAATAACACTAAAAATAGCAAGTCGCAATTCTACATGATTAATTTCGATTCTAAATTCTAAATCAAAACAATTCCTTCAATGGTAAACATTACCCATAAAACCAACACCCTACGTATTGCTACTGCACAGGCAACTGTAAGCGTAAGCAAAGCCGAAACAATAGCTGCCATCAAAAATCAAACCGTACCCAAAGGCAATGTGTTAGAAGCTGCCCGTGTAGCGGGTTTATTTGGGGTAAAAAAAACAGCCGAATTGATACCCGACTGCCACCCGCTTCCTATTGAGCATACCAAGATTAGTTATGAGCTAAAGGATTTACAAATTGTAATTGAGGTAGCAGTAAAAACCATTTACAAAACAGGGGTAGAAGTGGAAGCAATGCACGGCGCATCCATTGTTGCCCTCACCATATACGACATGCTTAAACCCATAGACAAAGGCGTGAGTATTAGCAATATTAAACTGTTAAGTAAAAAAGGAGGCAAAAGCGATTTTAGAAAAATAGCACCGAATAATACCAAAATTAAAGCAGCCGTACTGGTTGTTTCCGATTCGGTAGCGCAAGGAAAAGCAGCAGATAAATCGGGGGAGGTGATTGTGGAGAACTTAGCACATTGGCAACTACCTTTACATGCGAAAGCGGTTGTGCCCGATGAAATAGCAGCCATACAAAAGCAGGTTAATAAATGGTGCGAACAAGGGGTACAACTTATTATTAGCACGGGCGGCACGGGCTTATCGCCTAGAGATGTTACGCCAGAAGCTATTCGCCCCTTACTAGATAAAACCATTGATGGGATTATGGAAACCGCCCGCAATTATGGGCAGCAACGAATGCCCTATGCGATGTTGTCGAGGAGTGTGGCAGGAGTAAAAGGTAAAACTTTAATTCTTACTTTACCAGGCTCCAGCAAAGGCGTACAAGAAGGACTTGATGCTTTGTTTCCGCAAGTGCTACATATTTTCCAGGTGTTAGAAGGAAAGCGACATTAAGACCCTATTTTGTTGCTTGCTTTGCTCACAAATTACCCAATAAAAAAATGCCAACTCCCATTACAGGAATCAGCATTTTTATTTTTTAAGACGGTATGGTGTTATACGCAAGCGTTTATCTACTAAACAAACCTTTTAATCCTTTAGGTTTGTTGTATTTTTTTAGCAGGTTAATTTTTTTATCGCTTTTAATAATATTGTTTTCGGTTGTATTAATATCGTCATTAATAAGGTTTTGTTCCTCAACATTCGACGATTTTTCTAGTTCGGCTTCCATTAATAACTTTTTGTATTTAATAACTCGTGTATCAATTTTATCTTGTTCTTTCTGCTTAATTTTTAAATCTTTGTTGTGCAGTTTTAAATCTTTCTTATGCTGTTTAAGCATATCTTCTTCTGCATATCTAGCAAAAATTAAGGCAAAGTCGCTCAACATACGTTCAATAGATTTTACCTTAGACGGATGTTTTTTAGAACTAATAAACTCATCACCTATTTGGTACAAAGCTGTTAATTCTACACCGCTACCTTTTAGTTTCATGGTGCTAGTAACATCAATACGTTCTGAGCTAATGGTTTTTATTTTAGCTTTAGGGGCCATAATTTCGTTAAAATCGCCCATTGGTTTTGCCTTTTTCTTTTTCATGAGTTTCATCCATCTTTTTTCCACTTTATCAATATCGCTGTGCGGAATAAAAATGGTGAAGCCATTATGGGTGCCAGTACTAATTTTTGCCTTTCCTTCTTTAATATCGTAAGTAGGAATGGTATATTCAAAATCGTCTATACTTTTAGAAGGTGCTTCAGCAATACTTGCTGCCTCTTGAATAGCTTTTTCGGTATGTTGTGCCTGTATATCTGTTTTAAAAACAAATAAACTGCTTACTGCTAAAGCTAGTAAAAACAGATTTTTTTGGTAATTCATTATTGCTTTATTTATTTAATGATGTGATTTTAACGGAATAGTAATTTTATGATTCTTTGACGGAAAATTCAAATGTTAGTCACGCCATATATAATCGTTAAGTTTTATGTTTTGGGGAATAATGAAAAGTTTTTTTTGGTAAAAAAATGTTATGCTCTTTAAAGTCCTTTCATAATAGCTTGAACAGCTCTGGCATTACTCATTGTGTAAAAATGAAGGCAAGGCACGCCAAAGTCTTTGAGTCCTTTACATTGATGAATAGCCCATTCAATACCTACTTGTTTTACAGCTTTTTCGGTTTCGCAAGCCTCAATTGCATCTACGAGGTCTTCGGGCATATTGATGTTAAAAATGCCAGGTAAGCGGTGTATTTGCGATTTTCGGGTAAGCGGTTTTATACCAGGAACAATAGGTACGGTAATACCAATTTCTCGGCAGGCGTTTACAAAATCGAAATACTTTTGGTTATCAAAAAACATTTGTGTTACCACATAATCGGCTCCTGCATCTACTTTGCGTTTTAAAAAGCGCAAATCCGATTTTAAATTAGGTGCTTCAGTATGTTTTTCGGGATAACCAGCAACGCCAATACAAAAATTAGTTTTAATACCATTTTGCAAATCTTCTTCTAAATAAATGCCATTATTTAGGTTAACAGTTTGCTTTACGAGTTCTAGTGCGTTGGCATTGCCTTTTGGTTCTGGCACAAAACGTCCTTCGCTTTTTACAGGATCGCCCCTAAGTAGTAGTACGTTATCAATCCCTAAATAGTTTAAATCTACTAGAGCATCCTCTGTTTCATTGCAAGAAAAACCGCCACATACTAAGTGCGGTACGGCATCAACTTTGTACTTGTAACGAATAGCAGCACAAATACCTACCGTACCTGGACGCTTACGCACATACACTTTTTCAAATAAACCATTATCTTGCTGTTTGTATTTATACTCAGAACGATGATAGGTTACGTTTATAAAGGGAGGTTTAAACTCCATTAATTGGTCTAAAATGCGATACATAGATTGTATGCTTTTACCTTTTAATGGTGGTAATATTTCAAAGGAGATGGGTGTGAGGTCTTTATTTTTGAAATGTTCTGTTACTCTCAAGACAGTCTGTTTTTAGATGATACCTTAAATTAGGACTGCAAAAGTACGTCTACATAAGTAAATAATCAAAAAAAATGAAGAACATGTCAAATAAAAATAAATTAGAAAACCTAAGCGAGGAAGAAAAAATGGCGCAATTATTAGCGAAGTCCGAAAAAGCGAAGGCTTTTTTAGCGCAGTTAAAAGCAGCGAGTAAAGCGGGTAAGGAGCAAGAAGCGGAAGAAGAACTACCAATAAAATCCATCAACAAAAAGGACGATTTTGATAAATTAATTGGTTGTGGAGGATAGTCTTTTCTGACTATTTAGGATTCCTTTTAGAAAATCCTTTTTTTCTTTTGCGTTTACCCAATCGTTCCCCTTTTGCAAGCCTTTTCATGTGTTCCATAAAAGGCGAAAGGCGTTCTTGTGCGTCTCTATCGAGATGCGGTGCAAGTTGAGTTTCAAAAGCCTGAACTCTTTCTAAGCGTTCGGCAGCATACTTTTTTTTAATGCTATCTCGCTGTGCATGAAAAGATTTGATAATTGGTTTTATTTTATTAGTAGCGGTTTCGTCTGCTTGTATAATATCTAGCAGGTGGTTTTCAAAACGTTCGGGATGGCGCATCTTGCCAAACTTTTCGTCTACTCGTTGTTTAATAACATAACCTGTTGCTAGACTGCCAAGAGCCATGCCTAGTAATAAAATGCTTACTAATGCGATAATTGATTTGAGTTTCATATCTTATTTTGCTACTAAATTTTAAAACTGGAATAAATAAGCTGCATCATCGGCAGTCAAGTCGTGAATTCCCATTACCGTATCTACATTTAATGCCCCTTCCGAAACATACACGTTTACTAACAAGGCAATAGTTAAGGCTAAGGCTGGCAAGGCTACTCTAGGAAACAGTTTCCAAATAGCTGCTAGTAAATCGTTCTCGGCATTAGCAATCTGGCTGTTAATACTACGCATTACAGTAGCCGCAAAGTACGGTATTTTATCGCCTTCGTATTGTTGCAATGCCTGTTCGTTTTGCTGGTATTGCGTTTGCAATTGTTGCAACTCCTCATCGTTTGCTAGGGCTTGCTGCAGTAGGTTTTGTTCTTTAGCCGAAAGAGTTTCGTCTAAGGAGCGTAGTAGTAAATTATGTAATTCTTGTTTATTCATTGTTCTCTTTTTTTAGTAGTCAGCAGTCAGACCGTTCACTTCGTTCACTGTCAGCAGTCAGTGGTTTTGTAGGAGCTTTGGAGTTTTGTCTGTTGGCTTTTTTAGTTTTTTAGTGGTCAGAACGTTCGCTTCGCTCTCTATCAGTAGTCAGTCGATATCCTGACGATTTTAGTGCTTAGGTTTTAGACGATAAAGCCATTCAACAATAAAACCGTTTAGCCATTCAACAATGAAACCGTTTAGCCATTTAACCCGACAACCGTATCAAAATATCCTTCAGCTTTTTTCGTCCTCTAGCCAAACGAGATAAAACCGTTCCTAGTGGAATTTGCAGCATTTCGGCGGTTTCTTTAGTGGAGTAGCCGTGCATTAAACGCAGTACTACTACCGACCGTAAATCTTCCTCCAAATATTGCAGCGATTTTTCTACTAGGTCTTTATTGTCTAGTTTATTGGCTTTTTGCGAGGTGTCGGGAATGGGTGGTAAATCGCTTGTTTTGCCTGTTTTAAATAGCGAAAACCAATTCCCTTTTCGCTTGTGCCGTTTTATTTCGTTTAAGGATAGGTTAATGGCGATGCGAGTTAGGTAAGTGCCTACATTGGCATCGCCCCTAAATTTAGTTAGAGATTTGTAAAAGTTAATAAATACCTGTTGTGCTACATCTGCCACCTCTGCGGTATCGCCTAGCATACCTCTAACGGTTGCTACAATTTGTTGTTCGTATTGTAACACTATTTGGTTAAAGGCTTGTTTATTGCCTGCTTGTGCTTGTTGCACCAACTGGTTTTTATAAACGGCTGCGTCCTTTTGTTTTTGCGTTTGGTTTTTTGTTGAAACCCGTTTGCTCACGTATATTGGTTAATGGTTGAATGTATTTGGGAAATAGTACAACGTATTTTTGTAGAAGGTAGAAAGTTATAAGTTATTCTTTAAACGTTCCTTAATACCTTTCCTTGTTTAGACATCCTAAAGGTCGGGTTTATTCTTTGGAGGGCAAAAAAAAATCCGCAGCATTATATTTAATGCTACGGATGCTATTTTTTATCATTGGGAAATACTTACTGCTCGCTCTAAAAAAACTACCACATTCTACGGTTGCTACGGCGGCGCATACCTCCTAAGCCTAGTACGCCTAATAGGGTACGGGTAACCTCTCGTACCACCGTATTCCCTAATTGGCGAGCCATTGGGTTTTTACTCATGCTTTCCATCCATCCATCTTCATCGTCGTCTTTGCCTTTGCCTTTTGGTGGTTGTTTTTTATCGTCTTCCTGTGCAGCGGCTTGTGCTTCTCCTTTTAATTTTTTGTTTAAAATTTCGTAAGCACTTTCCCTATCAATATCCTTGTTATAATCGGCTGCTATATGCGATTTTTTAACGAGTGCATCAATTTCCTTTTGCGTTAAAATATCCATCCTTGAGCGAGGCGCACGTAGTAGCGTTGCTGCTAGAGGAGTTGGCCGTCCTTGTTCGTCGAGTACGGTAATTGCTGCTTCGCCTATTCCTAGGGAGGTGAGCATTTCATCGGTTTTGTAGTAGTCAGATATAGGGTAGTTTTCCGCTGTTAGTTTAATCATTTTACGATCTTTGGCGGTAAAAGCACGTAAAGAGTGTTGCACCTTCATGCCTAATTGACTTAGTACGGCATCAGGAATATCGGTAGGGTTTTGGGTAACAAAGAAAATACCCACGCCCTTAGAACGAATGAGCTTAATAATGCTTTCTATTTCTCCTAGTAATGCGGAGGATGCTTCTTTAAAAATAAGATGTGCTTCATCAATAAATATCACCAATTTAGGCGCGCCGCTATCTCCTTCCTCTGGAAAAGTAGCGTACACTTCTGCTAGTAAGCACAACATAAAGGTAGAAAACATTTTAGGTTTACTTTGGATGTCTGTCAAGCGCAAAATTGAAATCATGCCTTTGCCATCCTCGCCAATACGCAATAAATCTTCCACTTCAAAACTAGGTTCGCCAAAAAACTTATCGGCACCTTGTTGTTCTAGTTCTACAATTTTACGCAAAATAGCCCCTGCCGAACTAGGCGCAACCCTACCGTACAGGTCTTCCATTTCGTCTTTGCCTTCATTGGTAATGTAGTTGAGGGTTTTCTTAAAATCTTTGAGGTCGAGGAGGGGTAAATTATTGTCGTCGCAGTATTTAAAAATAATAGACACAATACCACTTTGCGCTTCCGAAAGCTCTAGCATTTTAGAAAACAACACAGGGCCAAACTCCGAAACCGTAGCTCGTAATTTTACCCCTGGCTCATCAGAAATAGTCAACAACTCCACGGGAAAGCCACTAGGATCGTAAGGAATCCCAATTTTATCATGTCGGTCGATGATGTTGCGGTGATACTCCCCTTCGGCAGCCAAGCCGCTTAAATCGCCCTTTAAATCCATGAGTAATACCGGCACACTTTTTTCCGATAAAGCCTCTGCAATTACCTGAATGGTTTTGGTTTTACCCGTACCTGTAGCCCCTGCTACTAACCCGTGTCGGTTAAAAGATTTTAGGGGGGCTTTAATCAGCGTTTCGTTAATCGCTTCTTCATTTAAAATAGCCGTTCCTAAAATAATATGGTCGCCTTCAAAAGCGTAGCCTTCGTCAATATGTTGCTTAAAAGCTTCGGTATTGTTTGCCATAATGCGTAATATTTTTTTTTAGTCGTTAGAACTTTGAGTCCGTTCTATTGTGTAACGATTTTTCTTTTCAAAAAGTTTTTTGGTTTCTATTAAATAAGACTG
>JAHDBT010000695.1 GCA_020630215.1 Bacteroidota bacterium | reverse complement strand
ACAGCTATAATAATAATTTATAGGAAATGCACAAAACCTAATGTGGTTTAGTATAATTACGGCAAACTATTCTGAAACGCCTCATACTCCGAAGCAAAAGTGCCACCAGGAGCCAGTCCTAATTCATTAAATTTATCGTGGATATTTTCGATGCGGTTATCAGGCGCAGGGTGTGTACTCAAAAATGGCGGAGGCGAACTACTTTGTGCCGATTCTTCTAATTTTTCAAAAAATCCCGCAGCACCTCTAGCATCGTAAGCGGTAGGAGCTAAGTAAATAACCGACTGCTCATCCGACTCTGTTTCATTTTTACGACTAAAACTTAAAACCGTTAATCCTTTAGCAATTTCCGTTAAAGTACTTTCATTGTTGTCGCCTAGTAACATGCCTAGTAGCAACTCAAGGCCGTAAACTTTGGTCAACCTATCCGTAGCATGACGCAAATCGGCATGAGCAATTTCGTGTCCTATAACCCCTGCTAATTGCGAAGCATCTTCCAAGTATTTTATCAATCCCGTATACACATAAATGTAGCCGCCTGGCGCACAAAAAGCATTAAGCGTGGTATCATTTTGGATAATTTTAAACTCCCAAGTAAATTCATCTCGATGTAAAATCTCTCCCGAATCTAAAATGGAATTCACCATCGCATCCAAATAAGCATACGATTCTTGGTATTGCGAAGGACTTAAAACTGGATACGTAGCAGGATCAGACGCAATTTGTTCTGCCAATTGTTTTCCTAGGTCAATATCGTTTTGTAAGGTAAAGATATTTACATCTCCGTCCTTATCGCAGCTAGAAGCCAAAAAGAGCATACTGCCACCGAGTAGGAGTGCAACAATGCCCAAATATATTTTTTTCATGATTGATATATGTTTTTATGATCGTTAAAATTAATTTTTTATCCGAAATTATTGGCCGTGGTATAATTTATGCAAATATAAGCCATTTAATCAGGCACAAAAAATAAAAAAACAAATGGAAACACGTTCTCCTAACGAAACAAATCGGCAAGCTAATATAAAGCACACAACCAAATTGCCCGATATTTGTTATTTTAGAGACAAAGCCTAAATAACACTGCCTGGTCCAGCCTCCCGGCTGGAGCATAACGGGCCTAAAGCCTCTTGGCTTGATGCCAAAACTTTTCGGCAAGCTAATATAAAGCATACAAAGCCTCCCAGCTTGATGCTAAAACTTTTAAAACTTGGATAAACATGTCCAAACTTTCTTGTATTTTTACAGCAGATAAGACTTTTTAAATTGAAACAAAAAAAACGCCAGTAAAAAGCAGCCGTTAGTCACAAAAAGTAAAATCAACAAACCAAACTAAAAACCCCCTACAAAACCACTGACTACTGACTACTGAAAACTGGCCACTTAAAACAAAAATATGGCAACATCAATCGAAGAACTCCGCAAACTTATGGATGCGACCCCAACAGGCAACCAACTCAACTGCAAAGGATGGGTACAAGAGGGCGCATTACGCATGTTACACAACAACCTAGACCCCGAAGTGGCCGAGGAACCCGAAGCACTCGTAGTGTATGGAGGGACAGGTAAAGCAGCCCGTAATTGGGAGTCGTTTCACCTAATAGTAAAAGCCCTAAAACAGCTTAACGACGATGAAACCCTACTCGTACAATCGGGTAAACCCGTAGGGATATTACCCACCCATAAAGATGCGCCACGAGTAATTATTGCCAACTCCAACCTAGTAGGTAATTGGGCAAATTGGGATCATTTTAGAGAGCTAGAGCGCAAAGGCTTAATGATGTACGGACAAATGACCGCAGGCTCTTGGATATACATCGGCACACAAGGCATTGTGCAAGGAACCTATGAAACCTACTTGTCATTAGCCAACATCCATTACAATGGCACACTAGCAGGCACCCTCAACATCACCGCAGGTTTAGGCGGCATGGGCGGCGCACAACCCCTCGCCATCACCATGAACGAAGGCACCGCACTAATAGCAGAAATGGAAGAATGGCGCATCGACAAACGCCTAGAAACCCGCTACCTCGACAAAAAATGTTTAGACATAGACGAGGCAATAGATATGGCAATAGCAGCTAAAAATAACAAGGAAGCCATCTCGATAGGCGTAGTATGTAATGCCACCGAATTACTACAACGCCTACTAGACCGCAATATCACTCCCGACACCCTTACCGACCAAACATCCGCACACGACGAACTCAGCTACATCCCCGATGGCATGAGCATAGCCGAAGCCAACACCCTAAAAGAAGCCAACCCTGCCGAGTACCGAGAACGCTCTTTAGATACCATGGCAAAACACGTAGAATTGATGCTTTCCCTACAAGGCAAAGGAGCCGTCACTTTTGATTACGGTAACAACCTAAGAGGCCAAGCCAAAGATAAAAGAGGCGTAGAAAATGCTTTCAATTTCCCAGGATTTGTGCCTGCCTATATTCGCCCATTATTCTGCAAAGGTTCGGGACCTTTCCGTTTTGTAGCCCTTTCTGGCGACCCCGAAGACATTAAAGTCTGCGACGAAAAGCTGCTAGAATTGTTCCCCGAAAACAAAGGATTAGCACGATGGATACGCCTAGCCAGCGAAAAAATAGCTTTTCAAGGATTGCCAGCTCGTATTTGTTGGTTGGCAATGGGCGAACGAGCCAAAGCCGCATTAGCCTTTAACGAATTGGTACGCACGGGCAAAGTAAAAGCCCCCATCGTAATCGGCCGTGACCATTTAGATACCGGCTCCGTAGCCTCGCCCAACCGAGAAACCGAAGCCATGAAAGACGGCTCAGATGCCGTTGCCGATTGGCCCATATTAAACGCTTTAATCAACACCGCAGGCGGTGCAAGTTGGGTTAGTTTTCATCATGGCGGTGGCGTAGGCATGGGCTACAGCTTACACGCAGGGATGGTGATTGTTGCCGATGGTACCGATGATGCCGAACGTCGTTTAGCCCGCGTGTTGCATAATGATCCTGCTATGGGGGTGATTCGCCATGCGGATGCTGGGTATGATATTGCGAAGGATACGGCTCGGGAGCATCGGTTGGATTT
>JAHDBT010000694.1 GCA_020630215.1 Bacteroidota bacterium | reverse complement strand
CCCACCCCACAGGAATTTCCCCTAGCCATTCTACGCCAGAATCCTTATAGGCAGTATATTTTTTAAATTGAATTTTATGGGCAGTTTGAGTTTCCATTGTATTATTTTTTGTGGGTGTGTTTTTGTTGGGGTTTTAGGGGAAAAGACTTACTATTTTTCAAAAAAATAGTAAGTCTATGCAGCGGTGATAAGCTTGTAATACTTAAAAAAACTAATTTCCAATATTTAAAATATCCATAATTAGTCCTTCGTTTTCTTTTTCTAGGGTTAAAATTTCGTTAGCAACCTCTTCTAAATCTCTTAGTGGTTTATGTTGATAAAAATATTTATTAAAACTAATTTCGTAGCCAATTTTGGTGGCTTCTAAATTAATCCATGCTTCTGCTACATGCGGTTGTACTTCTTTTAAAAAGTAGCTATAAATATTTTCTTTTAGTGGTACATTTTCGGTATCACGCAGGCTGCTTTCGGTTTCGTAAGTTATATATTCGTTTTTTTGTTTGCTAGGAAAATAGCCATAGTTGGGCAATTGTTTTACGGTACAGTCTAGGCGTTGCAGCAGTACCTCTAATTTATTGCCTGTTAATTTTAGTTTTGTTTTAATAACCTTTTCGGCAGTTTCGTCGTAGCAGGTTACGGCATTAAAAATGCTATTTTTTTGCGAGGCCGTTAATTTAATTTTTTCCTTTTTTAAATAGGCATTTACTTCTTTTCTAAATACATTAAAATCCATAAACACCGTTTCGCCAATTGCTTTATGTAAAGCTTTGGCAATATTTAAAGTTGCTAAATTATTTTGCCAAGTTTGGGCTTTGGTTAGTGTCGTTTTTTGTTTGCTTTTTAGGTCCAGTCCTTGTGCTTCGGCATAATCTAAAATGGCTTTTTCGTGTTGTTTTAGGTTGGTGTATAATTCATCGCCAAATTCGTTGTAAGCCCATACCATAATATCGTTTAGGTTTTTATCGTAGCGCAGGGGGGCAATATTTTGGGCAGTAATTTGTGCTTTTAGGCGTTTAGGGCGTTCTATGGTTACCTTGTAATAACCAAAGTCGGCATTATCAAAAACCTTAGCAGCTAGGTCGTTTTCGTTGGTGCGTTTAAGGGGCTGCATATTTAGGTAGCATTGCACAATTTCGTTAATGTGGGTTTGGGTAAACTCGCAATTTTTATTGCCTAAATTTTTGCGTAATTTTTGGTAGCGTTGGCTGGCATCAATTAGTTGTACTTTGCCTTTGCGGTGTGCAGGTTTGTTGTTGCTTAGTAGCCAAATATAGGTGGTAATGCCCGTATTGTAAAACAAATTGTTGGGCATTTGTACAATGGCATCTAGCCAATCGTTTTCAATAATATAGCGGCGTATATTACTTTCGCCACCGCCAGCATCGCCCGTAAACAAACTCGACCCATTATGCACCGAAGCAATGCGGCTACCTAGTGGACTTTGTGCGAGTGATTTCATTTTATTCACCATTTCCATCAAAAACAGCAACTGCCCATCCGAGGAACGAGGCGTAGCTGCTTCGTTGTGTACTTCGCCCCAATAATCGGCTAAGGGTACAATAAAACGTGGGTCAATAATTTCCTTTTTATCCTTAATATACTTCAACTCACTCGACCACGATTTACCATAAGGCGGATTCGAGAGCATAAAATCGAAATAAGTACCCGCAAACTCATCCGTAGAAAGCGTAGAACCCACTTTAATATTTTCGGGGTTGTTGCCTTTAATCATCATATCCGATTTACAGATGGCGTAGGTTTCGTCGTTAATTTCTTTGCCGTACAAATACACGTCGCCACTTGCATTAATTTTTCCTGTATCCTTCGTCACAAAATTTTGCGATTCGGTAAGCATACCGCCGCTGCCACAGGCAGGGTCGTATATGGTCATTACAGGCGGTAAGGTATTTTTAATGGGTTCAAAAACCAGGTGCGTCATTAGGTCAATTACCTCTCTGGGGGTAAAATGTTCTCCAGCTTCCTCGTTATTATCTTCGTTAAATCGTCTAATCAACTCTTCAAACACATAGCCCATGCCTAGGTTGGTAAGGGCAGGCAGTTTACGGCCGTCGGGGTCGGTTTTTTCTAGGGGCGTTAGGTTAATATTTTTGGAAGTAAATTTTTCGAGTACATTTAGCAGCACATCTTTATTGGCCATGTGTGCTACTTGTGCTTTTAGTTTAAAGCGGTTAATAATTTCTAGCACATTAGGGCTAAAGCCATTGAGGTAATCTTCTACATTGGCTTGTAAAATTTGTTGGCTATTGGTGGCGGTATTATGTAGTTTTTGCAGCGTCCATTGGCTTGTATTATAAAACACAAAGCCCGATGCATCTCGCAGTCCGGATTCGTCCCATTCTGTAAAACCCGCTTCGTCCCGTTGAAAAGCGAGTTCTTCCATTACGGCATCTTTGGTAGGTTCTAGCAAGGCATCTAGGCGGCGTAGTACCACCATTGGTAAAATTACGTCACGGTATTTTCCTCGTACGTATACATCTCGCAGGCAATCGTCGGCAATAGACCAGATGAAGGAGATGAGTTTGCTGTGTACGGTAGTGTTCATTTTTTTGGTGTTTTGTGGGGGTGTTATTTTGGGTAATAGAGTAAAAGTACATAAAAGGAAGGGGATGGCAAAGATAGATATGGTGTTTTTTTTTATGAGGCAACTCAATTTTCCAAGCACTATCTGGGAATTAGGTTTTTATTAGGAAATACTCGGTTTTATTTTGCCACTTTTACTAAATGGAGTTGTGTTTTTTTTAACCTTTTAGTTGCATTTAAATGACAATTGTTTTTTTGCGAAAATAAAATCACTAAACGACTTTTTTTATTGAAAATGACCCTTTTAATGGCTTTTTTCGTGCTTTTACAGCTATAACTAGTGGCTCTACTAGTATTAAATGAAACAGTTTAGGTAAATTACATGATGTTTTTTATCTATCTGTAACCTTTTATTGCATTTTTGTGGCATTGTTTTTGCGTTTATCGTTTTGTGGAATTGAATTGAGGGATGCAATTATGGAAGCGGCATTATAAAGGTGCTTAAATTATATTTTTTGA
>JAHDBT010000078.1:5388-19066 GCA_020630215.1 Bacteroidota bacterium | reverse complement strand
CATTTGTAGCAATGGCGAAGAATTTTGGGAGGATACGACTTGTGAATGTATCATTACCGAACCCGTATTTGGTTGTACAAACCCAACAGCCTTAAACTTTGAACCTCTAGCAACTTGTGATGATGGTTCTTGTGAATTTGAAGGATGCCCAGACCCAGGCAATTGTGATAATGGGATATGTGGCGATGGTACAGAAATTTGGGATGGAAATCTATGCGAATGTGTAGCAATTGATATTCCTGATACAACGTGCCCAGATGACGGTGATTGTAACAATGGGCAAGAAGCTTGGAATACAGAATTATGTATCTGTGAGTCCATCAATCCGCCTGATTCAAGTTTCTGTGTAAATGATGGCATTTGTAGCAATGGTATAGAAACTTGGAATACCGTAACTTGCACATGCGAAACTATCCCCACCCTTTTAGGTTGCACAGACCCCGATGCCCTAAACTTCGACCCTGAAGCAACTTGTAGCGATGGCACTTGTGAATATTGCGAAGCAACGGTAGGTACAACAACCATAACCAACAATGGCGAAGAAACAGGCAACACCATCATGCTTTGTCAAGGCGATACTTTAGCCATAGTTTCTAATGACGATTACATCCTCCCACCACCCTTAGCAGGAGAAACATCAGAACTGGTTTACCTAATCTATCACTGTGAACCCGACTTTAGTTTTTTACCCTACGATGATCCCTGTTTTACAATTTACTTATTTACCCAAGAGGAAATAACGGTAGATACAGAAGGACAAATGGTAATTAATACAAATGGCTTGCCACAGGAATACCTAGATATTGAAGGTGCTAACAGCTCTGTTTTTACAGACGATAATACCGTATGGATAGTACCCATTACAATTGATGACAGCGACGGTGATGGCACAAACAATCCCAATAATTATTATGGATATGATGGAAATGGCGATGGCTGCTACGATAGGGGAGAACCTATACAAGTTATTTATGCTCCCGTACCTAGTATGGAAGCCAATAGTGCCTGTGTAGGTTTTAATAGCGTTGTTGAAATAAACTTAACGGGTGAAGAAACCTATAGCATTACTAATATAGGTAATGGCACACTAACAGAATCAACACTAGTAGGGGATATTCCAGTTTTTATAGAAAATCTCCTAGATGGTCAAGAGTGGAGCATCGAATTGACGTATACGGATGCTGCAACGGGTTTGTCATGTACCTATGTAGAAACGGGCATTTATAATGCGTTACTAACGGCTAATACTACAACCACTAATACTAGTTGTGGCGCAAGTGATGGTACTGCAACAGTACTAGCCGATGGAATTGCCCCTTATACTTATTTATGGGATGATGCTCTAGGACAAACCACCGAAACTGCTATAGATTTACTAGCAGGTACTTATTCTGTAACGGTTACAGATGCCAATGGTTGTACCGTAGTTAGTACAGCAACAGTAGAGGCTACAGGTGGTGGACCTGCGTTAGTTACTAGTGCAATTGAAGCTTCGTGTGGTACTGATAATGGACAAGGTACTGTAACCGCTACTGGTGGTACTGCCCCTTATACTTATTTATGGAATGATGCTCTAGGACAAGCAAATTCAATAGCCAATAACCTAGCAGCAGGTAGCTATCAGGTAACCGTAACAGATGCCAATAACTGTACAAGTACAGCTATTGTTGAAATAGAGAGCATTGGTACAGTAAGCTTTGGTTTTTCTGATATCGTATATCCGTCTTGTGAAGGAGGGAATTCAGGGGAACTCACTATTGTAACCGATACAGGAGTTGCTCCATTTACTTATACATGGTCGCATAACCCTAGCTTAATAGATAGTTTTGCTACCAATTTGTATGCAGGCACTTATGGGGTAACGGTTACCGATAATGTTGGTTGCACTACCGAAACTACCATTACACTTCCTGAAGGAAACATGATAAGTGTAGATGCAGGACCTGACCAAACCATCTGTTTAGGTGATTCCGCAACCATAATGGCAACAAGTGCAAGTGCAAGTATGTTCTATAGTTGGAGTAATGAGCAAACAGGAGATTCCATTACCGTAAATCCAACAACAACAACAATCTACACCATAACAGTAACTGATGATAGTAACTGTACTGCAACTGATGAAACTACTGTTATTGTAAACAATCCTACAGCAAGCATTAATATTGAAGGACAGGCCACCAACAATTGGGTAATATGTGATAACGAAGCGGTAACCGTTACTGCATCAGGAGGCAGTAGTTACGAATGGAGTACAGGCGAGCAAGAAGATGCCTTCCTTACATTACTGCCAGATGTATCGAGTAGTTATACCGTAACCGTAACCGATAATAATGGCTGTACGGATGTTGGAGATTTCACCATCAATATCGGTTTCCCAGTTATTGACTTAGGACTCGATACCACCATTTGCCCTGTAGATTCTATCCCTCTAACGATTACTAGTTCGGATACAGACGGAACAATGAGCTATAGTTGGCAACATGATGCTTCTGTAAATGAGGATACTGTATGGGTGAATCCTAGCGAAACAACAACATATTATGTAACCGCAACAGATACCTACGGATGTACCGCAACGGATGATATGACGGTTATAGTTAACCCCTTAGGTTGCAACCCATGTTTAATGACTTTAACCGACTCCTTAATCTGCAACGATGGAACAGCAAGCAATATCATATACATTAGCGAAGGTATACCACCATTTGAGGTAGCAATTACCATAAATAGCGACACAACTACCAACACAACTACCAATACAACGAACGACACTTTGTATATGGTAAACAATCTAAATCACCTAAATATTTACCAAGTAACCGTAACCGATGCCAACAACTGTACCGCTACTATGGATGCTACCACAATTGATTGTCCGTATGAGTGTGTAGGAGAGGAAGACTATTTGCTGGATAACTGGAGTTTTGAACAGAATAATTTATCAGAAGAAGAGTGTGTATATCAATTTGGAGGGATTTCCTATGTAGATAATTGGTCAAGTAATATGATTAGTGTGCCATTACCAACAGATTATTTCTTGCAATGCGAAGGTTCTTCGGAGGACTTCAACATCCCAGATAACTTAGAAGGGTGGGAAGACGCTTATGATGGAATTGCTTATATTGGTATGAGCCTATATGATGTGGAAGGGATTGACAGGAAGACTTATGTAAGGCAAAATATAACGGCATTAGAACCAGGGGTTAAGTATTGCGTAAGTATAAAAGTAAGCTTATCTGATAATAGCCAATATGCTCTAGAAGAGGAAAAAATTGGTGTTTTATTTTCTGCTGATATGCCTGACATAACTTTAAATCATATACCGCAAATAAAAAATGAAATAGGTTTATTAAATAATAACAATGGCTGGACAGAAATTCAAGGGCAATTTACTCCAGAGGATACTGTGACCGTAATGACCATTGGTAACTTTAATTACAATGAAACAGACTTAGTAAAAGAAGAAGTCAATCCGAGTTCCCAAAACGGAAAAGCTTACTACTATATTGATGCCGTTACCGTAACACCTATGGGCAGCATCAACAATATTTGGGGTTATAACGATGGCGCTATTGTAATTGCCGATACCATTACCCTTTGTCCTAATGATACCCTAAAAGCATCTTTCACTAGTTTATGCGATTATGGTTGGGTACTAGGCAGCGATACCACCTTTAATCACCAATATTTCCTAGCAGACGACATCAGCGAAGGTTACCACACCTTCCAATTTTGGGGAACCAATGGCATCTGCGAAGTAAGCGAAAACATTGTGATAGAAGTGCCTAGCGAATGTGGGATGGCAACTAATTGTAGTACCAATCCAGTACAACAAGAAACCAATATTTTTATTTGTGGAGGAGATGATGAAGGAAATATTCAGATAATGCCTACTGGAGGAATGCCTCCATATACTTTGGAAGAGGTAAATGGAGAAACGATAGCAGAAAATATACTTGCAGGCGAGGTTATAGAAATTTTAGAAATAATTAATGGTGCTACTAATAACTATAATCTTATAGATGATGCAGGATGTGAGCATAGTTTTGATATTGAGATGCCTTCAACAGAGGGATTAGGGGAAGTAATAAATCCAGGAACTATTAACTGTGATATGGAAACAATGCCTGTGTTTTTTACTATTCATGACTATTTTACTTTTCCACTTACTTACGAAACGTATCATATAATAGATAATGATACGATTTTGATTAATGATTTATCTTTAGACGAAACAGATGATTATAGCTTTCAACAAATTACTATAGCAGACTCTATATGGATAAAGGTTATAGATGAAAAAGGATGCGAAGAAGAAGAGTTAGTGCTAACTAATTGCTGTGCAATAACCGCCAACATACAAGAAGAAGACCTAACAATTTGTGCAGGAGAATCGGTAACCTTAACCGCAACAGGAGGAGATGCCTACGAATGGAATACAGGAGCAGCAAACACAACTGCTACTATTACCGTAATGCCAAGCCAAACAACTACTTATATGGTAGAGGTAAGCCAAGAATCCTGTGGCATAACTGATACCGCATCTATTACTATTACTGTAAATGAGTTTGCCCCAGCATTAACAAGTACGGCTAATCAAATTTGCCCAAGCGAATCGGTAACACTAATGGCATCAGGTGGAGCTGCTTATTTATGGGATACCGAACTAGGAGATACAACTGCTGAGATTACGGTAAGCCCAGCCGCAACAACTACCTATACGGTAACCGTAACCGCCGATTGTGGTACAACGACTACTGAATCTATCGTTATTAATGTACAGGAACTTACACCACAAATAATAAGTACTGACAACGAAATTTGCCCAGGTGAATTGGTAACCTTAACGGCATCGGGAGGAGATTTATATTTCTGGAGCACAGAGCAAGAGGAGAGTAGTATTACGGTAATCCCGATGGAAACAAGCGTATATACGGTAACGGCAACCGACGATTGTGGCACAACGGCTACTAGCTCTGTTACTATTAACGTAAAAGAACTTGTACCATACATAATCACCCCTGCCAACGAAATTTGTGCAGGAGAATCGGTAACCTTAACGGCATCGGGAGGAGATTTATACGAATGGAGTACAGGTGAAGAGGGGGCTAGTATTATGGTAACGCCAATACCAACTCAAACGCCAATATTTGATTATACGGTAACCGTAACCGACGATTGCGGTACAACAGCTACTGCTGCTGTTACTATTACTGTAGAGGATTTTACAACGGGTTTGGCAAGTACTGCCAATGAAATTTGTTTAGGAGAATCGGTAACCTTAACGGCATCAGGAGGAGGTAGTTACGCTTGGATTACAGACGAAGAAGAGGCTAGTATTAATGTAGCTCCAAAAGCAACGACCACCTACACCGTAACCGTAACTGGTAATAATGAATGTACCGCTGTCGAATCTGTCGAAATTATTGTAAACCAAGTAGATGCCGATTTAACAAGCTCTGCCAATGAAATTTGTTTAGGAGAATCGGTAACCTTAACGGCATCAGGAGGAGATACTTACTCCTGGAGTACCGACGAAGAAGGTGCTAGTATTAACGTAACTCCAACAGCAACAGCTACCTACACCGTTACCATTATCCAAGACCAATGCGACGAAGTAAAAGATATTGAAATTATAATAGTTGAGGAAAATTGCAGTGAAAGTTGCACACTCATAGAGGAGATTGTAGAGTTAGATAACTTAGAAACTCCACTAATTATGAAGGAGGTAGATACGCTAATGGTAAACATTTTAGATACATTAGTGATGGATTGTGCTGAGGGACTATTGGTTGAGAACAATTTAGACACCCTATTTATTAATACTGCTGATGTGCTACTATTTGTAGACAGTTTAGAGCTATTAATTGTGAACAGTACCGAGGCGGTAGATGTACATAGCGCAGGCATGTTAACCTACGATTTTGCCGATAGTATTATCATAACTAAACAGGATGTTTATGAACTGCTAATCCAACACGTACAAAACGAGGAGTATACTTATTTGTTGGAGCAACCGAATGATGACAACTTAGCAATCAACTTTATTCAACTATTCTCTGAAACACTTCAAGAACCATTAGATTTGCAAGGGCAGGAGTTCGTTAATATTCAAAACCCAATAGAATATATAGGTACAAATGTACTTGTTTATGAGCTTTGCAATGTTGGTTACCCTAATATTTGTAATGATTGTTTTACTGGTACCCTTATCGTAGAACTGCTATGCCCAGAAATTGAATTAGGACCAGTTAGTGCAGATGGATTTGATTGTAGTATTTATGAGAATGTTAGATTTAGGGCATTTGTAAACGGTGTGCCGTGGATTTCTGATTATGAAATATACCAAGATGAAACCCTTGTTACTTGCGGAACAACAATAGGAGGCGCAGGGACTGTTCCGCTAGACTTACCTGTAGGTGAGTACGAACTGTTTGTAAGTCCTGTAAATGGTTGTACCATAAATAGAAGCTTAGATTTAGGCGCAGATATAAACGTTGAAATAGACCATACCGACTGGCATCGTTGCATAACGTATATTAATATTTCGGGAGGATATAATACTTTGAGCGAAAATATCCCAGCTATGCCCTACGATATTACCTGCTTGGGTTGTGTAACAGAACAAATAGATAATACGCTGTGTAACTGGCAGTCTTTTATGAACAATTTGGGTGAAATGGACAGCGTATACCAATGCCCAATTGCATTAATGGATGGAGTTACCGACCCGCAAATTATTGTGGAAAGTGAGCATTGTGTGTTCGATACCCTTCTTAATGGATTGCAATGTGCACCCGATATAGAAATGAACGGAGATACTTATCCAACTAAATTAAACATCGTTCCAAATCCTAGCAATGGTTTGTTTGCTTTGGAGTTACTAGAAGTGCCAAAAGGTGCTGCCATTTATTTTGGCTTATACGATGTAAAAGGAAGAAAGCTGCTAGAAACAAACGGTCCTAAAGATATCGTTTCCCCAGACAATGCTTACGTTCCCTTGGATGGTATGGGGAATTTATTAACCATTGATGCCGAAAGGGTTATTAGTTTTGATATTAGCAATTTTTCACCAGGGATGTATTTCTTAAAAGTATTGGTGGTAACACAAACTGCCGAAGAACAGCAGGTATACGAAGAAACTTTTAAAATTATTAAACTGATTAACGATAGTTGTTTAGGCTGTGATTAGAGCGCTTGTATTAAAAAAAAAACAGCAAACTGATTACCTTTGTTTAATCCATTGTATATATACCAAACCATACTTAGTAACAAGCTATGAAAATTTCTAAACAATGAAAGGTGAAAACAAAATGATAATCCCTAGTAATAACAAACTGTTGGGGCTAATGCTGCTAATAATAGTGCTGTTAGGAATAAAACCATTACAAGCAGAACCCAATTTGGTAACCAATATGGGGGCCGACCTCAGCTACCAGTGTATTGGGCAAAACAGTGATGGAAATAATCAATACGAACTCATGGCCAATGTGTATTATCATTGTGTTACTGATGCCGAAGTGTTTTCACCACCAGGTTTACAACTGCTGGTACGTTCAGCAAGTTTAGGGGAAGAGTTTCTTTATATACTTACACAAACAACAATAGAGGAGGAGGTAAGTCCTTTATGTCCAGAACAAAGTGGTAATAGTAATTGTAATGGTGGAGCCTATCCAGGGGTAAAAAAGTTTTCTTACCACAATATTGGTAATCTTGCTAACCCTTTTGTTTTACCTGCACAAGCCAACGATTGGGTTGTTAGTTTTACAGATTTGTATCGCAATCCAGAAATTACCAACCTCCAAAATCCTAATGACGAAAGCTTTTATATAGAAGCTACCATCAATAACGAAGGTGGAGGATGTTGGCATTCCCCAAACTTTATTAAAGACCCTGTGCCTTATTTTTGTACAGGTGTTCCATCTACATTTACACAAGGAGCAATAAGCCTTAATGTAGGTACTACTGTAAAATATAAGTCAATACAACCTTTATCATACAAAGATACCACTATCCCCTATGTGTCGCCTTTTAGTGAAGACATACCTTTAAATGTTACATCAGGCACTTATTATTTTGATCCAGAAACTGGTGAAATTGCTTTTGAAAGTACTAAAGCACAGTATGCTGTTATAGCCATAGAAATAACCGAAACAAATGAGGATAATATTGTTATTGCTCGAACCATGCGTAACGCACAAATTGTGGTAATTGAAGGTTGTTCTAATCAGGCGGTTGATGTAACCGTGCTACAAAATCAATATGGCATATGCCCAGGAAAGGTACTTAATTTTGATATTGTAGTGGCAGGAGAAGTAAGCGACGATGAAATTGTGAGCAATGTAGCAGCAGATTTTCCAGGGGCAACCATCACTGAATCAACAAACAGCAATGGCGACCGTATTTTTAATTTCGAGTGGATACCTGATACAGAAGGGGTGTTTAACCTTATTTTAGATATTACCGACAATAGCTGCCCCGTAATTTACAACCATGTAGAAGTCGTACCCATAAATGTAACAACCGAAATTATAGTAGAAAGCAATGAGTACACGCATTGTACTAGTAGCGACCCCTTAAAAATAGAACTACAAGGTGGTGGACCTTTTACTTGGGAGCCAGTGCCCACTAATTTATCTGCTAATGGAGCCGTAGCCTATTTAGCAGCCGAAACAAGCATTGATTATTACATTAGCAACGATTGCGGAAGCACCCAAAATATAAATGTTAATGTACTAGAGGGTTTCACAATTGATGCCGCCGACGAACATATTTGTATAGGAGAAAGCCTAAATCTACAAGCAATATTAAGTCCTAGCGACCGTGATTTTACCTACACCTGGAATACCAATATTCCCGAAAGTTTAAGTTGTACTAATTGTGCAACGCCAAGTGCAACGCCAACCGAAAATGCAATGTATACTTTATATGTAAAAGACGAATACGGCTGCGAACAGGAACACAATATTTTGGTAGATGTAGCACAAGCACCCAATGTAAGCCTTAGTCCTAGTACTACCTATGTAGCACAAAAAGGACAAGCCGTAAGCATTGTACCAACAGGCAATTTTTACAGCATTGAATGGGATAATGGCAGCACGGCTAATGAATTAACACTGCCCATACACGAAACCACAACCATTACCGCTATTGTACGCAGCGAAAAAGGATGTGAAGCAACTGTTTCCACCACCGTTTATTTCGATTGTACACGCATCGTATTGCCAACCGCCTTTTCTCCCAACAACGATGGCATCAATGATAATTTTGGCTTATTACAAACCGCTTTCGAATCTTTTGAGCATATCCGCATTTTTAACCGTTGGGGACAAATGATTTTTGAAACAAGTGATGCCAACCAAAGATGGGACGGCATCTTTAAAGGAGAAACGTTGCCCATTGGGGTATACAATTATCAAATTGCCGCTACTTGCGACGGTAAAACCATTAACCACGAAGGAAAGGTTACCTTGGTGCGGTAAATCAATAAAAACAACTTCAATTGCGACTAAATATGGAGGTATCCTACTTCAAGTCAATGCCCATTGCTATTTTAGCTTTGGGCATTTTTGTTTGTAGAAGCTTTAATAAGCGTAGTTGCTATAAGCTGGGAGGCTTGCAGCCCGTTGTGAGGCTGGAATCGGCAGTATGGTCAAGCGTCTGGCATGAGCCTAGCGTTAGCAGGAAAAAATCAAAATTCAAGTATCAAAAATCAAAATTCAAATTTCAAAAATGTCCAACCCAACAGGCCCTAGTGTCTAAAAATGGTCACAGTAAATTCATACTGCGCTGAGGGGCTTTGTGCATGAAAAATAAAAAAGAATTTTTTTTTAAAAAAAACACTTTAAGAACTTAACATAAGGAAACAAAAAGGCATTGATTTTCTAATAAATGTTGTTTAAGTAATTGATTGTCAATGTTTAATGGTTTGTGAAAAAATAAAATAACCGCTACGGAAAAAGTTTCAAAAATGTTTCATTTCCCTAGTAAAAATAACCAAATGAGTTTTTTGTTAATCCTTATGAAAGCGGCAAGCTTATGCAAAAAAGGCACGATAAATTTGCAGCCTTGCCAAATTGTGTCGTAAATTTACATCGTAACAAGGACGCAAAATGTTGCAATTACCCTTTACAACTTGCTCTTTGTGAATTACGTTCAATTACCACCCTACCCTTACTAATTTAAGTAACAATTAAAAAATAAGTCTGCCATTTGTGCACTGCAAATAAGTAGAAATGATGGACTTATTTTTATTCGTTACAAGCCCCTACAACTATAAATGCTGCTGTTTTACTTTTACAATTACCACCCCTAATAGCAGCATTTAGCAGTACCTAACTATTACCCTTTATTACTCCCAACAAGTAATTACCAAACTATTGCAATTACCCCTATTATGAAAAAAGCCACTTTAAATGGACTGGGATGGCTATGTCCTGTTGTAATGCTACTGCTTAATTGTTTGAGCAGTACTACAGAGGCACAAACTTCCACTCCTTCAATTACCTATAGTAACGAATGGATTAACTTTAACCAAACGTATTACCATTTTCAAATTGCCGAAGATGGATTGTACCGCATTCCTTTTAGCATTTTGCAGCAGGCAGGTTTGCCTTTGCAAGCAGCAGGATTTAAATTGTATAGCCGAGGACAAGAAATTCCTATTTATACAACTACCAACGGTACTTTTGTTGAAGGCGATTATATCGAATTCTACGGACAGAAAAACGACGCAGAATTTGATAAGGCTCTTTATGAATCTCCAGAGTGGGTAATGAACCCCACTTTTAGCTTGTTCTCTGACAGTATTGGCTTTTACCTAACTTGGAATACTGACCAGGTTAACCTGCGTTACCAAACAATTACCAACGAGGTAACGAATCCGCCTGCACCCGAAACCCATTTTTTACACACCGAATTACAATTACACAACAACCTCTATTTTAATGGGGCTGATTTTAATACGGGTGCAAGCGGAACAGGTTATGCCAGCGACTTTGAAAAAAGCGAAGGTTTTGTTAGTCCTGTAATTGCGGCTAACAACGGGCTTGGTCAACTTAACTATTCCATTAATACCCCACACATTTACCAAGCCGCTGATGCACCACCTGCTATCCTAAAAACCAAATTGGTAGGGCGGTCTATTTGCCAACATCATGTAGACGTTAGCTTAAACAATAACCCATTAATAGATGCCACCTACTTTTGGCACGATTACGCTATCGAAACCGCTAATACATCCAGCAGTTTATTAACAAGCCCTACAACAGATATTACCTATACGTCTATTGGCGACTTAGATATTTTTGATAGGGGAGATGTAAATTCTGTAGCTTATACAAGCATTACGTATCCTCGCACTTTTAATTTTGATAATGCAAGCACTTTTACCTTTAATTTACCCAGCAACAACCAAAATCAATACCTAGAAATAGAAAATTTTAATGGGGGGGATGCCCTCATATTGTACGATTTAAATAACTACCAACGCCTGATAGCGGTCCAAGAGGCTGACCTTTACCCTGTTTTATTACCTCCCAACCCATCCGCTATTCGGTCCCTACTAATCAGCAGCAATGCTGCTTCAACTATTGGCCATGTAACGCAATTGGAAGCTGTGCAGTTTACCAATTACGACAACGCTATGCAACAAGGTAATTTTATTATTATCACACACCCTGCATTGCAACAAGGACCAGTAAACGAAGTAGAACGTTATGCCAACTACAGACGATCTGTAGCTGGCGGATCCTATCAGGTAGTTATCGTAGATATTAACGAACTGTACAGTCAGTTTGCATGGGGCATCCCCACTCATCCTTTAGCAATACGCAATTTTATTAACTATGTGATGAATCATTGGGAGGCCAGCCCAGAGTACCTTTTGCTCATGGGTAAATCAACGGCTTACCCAATGGCTCGCACATCTGCAGCGCATTACCAAAATTGTTTAGTGCCTACCTATGGTTTTCCCGCTTCGGATAATCTCCTTGCGGCGGCTGGTCCTTTCGACCCACAACCACAAGTGGCCGTAGGGCGTTTAAGTGTTACCCTGCCTAGCGAAATAGCCACTTACCTAGATAAATTAAACCATTACGAAACAACGCTTAATACGCCTTCGTGTGAAAAAGATGCCCGCTTATGGATGAAAAATATGATTCAGTTAGCACAAGGAAGCAATGCTACAGAAGTGGCCAATCATGCCGCCATACAAGATAGTTACCAACCTTATTTTGAAGGACAAAATACAGGACATAAAGCCGTCTACAAATACTATCAAGCAGGTACTGCCACTCCGCCTAGCTTCGACGATTACCTCAATTCGGGGGTCGGAATTGTATCTTATTTTGGACATGGCATCAGCTCTAAATGGATGATGAATGTAAATGCCAATCCTTATGCATATAATAATGAAGGTAAATACCCTTTCATTTTTTCGGCAGCTTGTTTTACAGGAAATATCCATGAACTAGGCGATAAAAGCATGGCCGAAAATTACACCCTCGCCAACAACAGAGGCAGCATTGCCTACCTCGGTTCTGTATCGCAAGCCTATCCCGATATGGTAGATGTATACCAACAACAACTGTTTGAGCATTTAACCAATACCTACTACGGAGAAAGCATCGGGCACTGTATTCAACAAACCATTCACGATGTTTTTGCTACCAACGATTTAACGGGCAACCAAACCAAAAGGGCCATGATTACCAGCCAACAAATTACGCTGCAAGGGGATCCCGCCCTAAAAATATTTACCCCTCAACAAGCCGATTATGTAGTAGAAAAGGAAGACGCAACACTGTTTGCCAATGGCAATCTGCTACTAGGCGAAACCGCACAATTGCCAGCAGGAACCAACGAAATAGAGTTAGAATTGGTAGTGAGCAATACAGGAAAAGCAATTACCAATACCTTTCAAATTCACATCAATCAATTAAATGAGCAGGGATTGACTTATCCTTTAATTAACGAAACCGTAAACGCTACCTTTTACCAAGATACCCTCCGTTTTACCCTCGCATTAAGCCCCGATTTTACAGGCAACAACCAAATTCAAATTCAATTAGATGCAGCCAATGCCATTGCTGAGGCTTGCGAAAGTAACAACGAATTGTTCTTAAATATAGAACTCCCGCCAAACTGTATCGGCTTACAAAGTCCAGATGTAATTGGCATTGTTCCGCCTTTTTATTGTGTAGGCGATGCACCTGTAAATTTAGCTGCCGAACTTAATAATACCAACTTTACAGCTCCTAGTGTAAGCGATAATTTCTTTTATCCAACAATAGCAGGAACAGGAATGCACAGCATTAATTACACCTACACCGACCCAACCACCAATTGTACCTTTAATGGATTATTGGATGTTTGGGTAGAAGCATTACCACAAGCAGAAATACTAGGCAATTTAAGTTTTTGCGAAGGAACAAACACCACTTTATCACTTAATCAACTATACGGTACTTACCAATGGAATACAGGCGCAACAAGTGCCAACATAATGGTAAGCGAAGCAGGCAATTACCAAGTAACGGTAAGCAATGCCAACGGATGTACCAGTGTTAGTTCGTTAGTGACCGTAAGCACACAAACAGGCGCAAATCCAAGCATCAACGCCAGCAATAATAATTTATGTTTAGGCGAAAGCAGTACCATTTCTCTAGGAGAAGTTTAT
>JAHDBT010000078.1:0-5288 GCA_020630215.1 Bacteroidota bacterium | reverse complement strand
AACACCCTAGCCAATCCAAGCATTATTGCCAGCAATAATAATTTATGTTTAGGCGAAAGCAGTACGATTTCTTTAGGAGCAACTTATGCAACTTACCAATGGAATACAGGTGCAACAAGTGAAAGCATCACAGTAAGCGAAGCAGGGAATTACCAAGTAACGGTAACCAACGAAAACGGTTGTACAATCATTAGCGATTATGTAGAAGTATGGGTAACAGCACTGAATACACCCATAATCTCAGGCAATCAAAATTTATGTGTAGGCGAAAGCACCACCTTATCTTTAAACGAAACTTATGCGGCTTACCAATGGAGTAATGGTGCAACAAGCTCCGTTATTGAAGTAAGCGAAGCAGGTATATACGAAGTGATTGTTACGAATGAAAATGGTTGTACTAGCAGTCAAGCCATTGCCATAGAAGTACATAGTTTACCACAAGTTTTTGTGGTTAACACTATAGAATTGAATGCTACACAATTGCCCTATACCTATAATATGCCAACTAGTTTTGCCTATACCTACACTTGGGAAACAGGCGAAATAGGCAATAGCATTTTAATGGATGAGTTTGGTACTTATGCCGTAACTATAACAAATACCAACGGCTGCCAAGTACAACACATTATCGAATTAATAGATTTAGAATTAGAAGAGGAAGAAGATGTAATTGAAGTGACAGGAATAGGAACAAGCAACAACAATGTACCCGCTATTAACCTACATTGTTACCCCAATCCTGTGCAAGGACAATTACACATTTCGCTACAAAAAAACGGGCAAGCTTCTACAAGCAATTTTAACCAAAACAACAACAGTAGCAGCCAAATCATCATTAGCAATACTGCTGGCAAAATAGTGTATCAAGCAGCCTTAAACAATGGCAATACCACCATAAATATGCAGCTATTCGCATCGGGTATGTATTTGGTAAGTTTGCAAAATGGGGCAGAGATGCTTACTAAAAAAGTAATGAAATATTAAACTCAAAATTGAAGAGGCATGGTGCAATGCCCTCCATAACACGCTTTTTATTGTTGTAGTAAAGCCGCATTCTATTAGCTGTAAAGCTATTTAGAATGCGGCTTTTGTTTGTTATGCCAGATGATACGCCTAGGAAAAAATCAAAATTCCCCGTCAGCATATCAAAAATTCTAAATTTTCGATCTTAAATGAAGAACAATCACTATTTAATTCCAGCAATAGCTTCATTAATATTTACAATATGGTCGCCTACTTTTTCCATTAGGTTAATGTATTCTAAAAACAAAATGCCATCCGTAACGCTGTATCGTTTTTCCTCTAAACGGTGGTAGTGATTACTAATTAGTTCATCCCTTTTAGCATTAATATAATCTTCTAATTCGTAGGCTAAGTCTATGTCAATAGCATTAAAATCGCCATTAACATTAAGATTCATTTGTTTTTCGGCATTAATAACCAAGTTTAGTAAATCTTGTAATTCCTTTTTACCATCCTCTGGAAACTTCACCTTTTTATCTTGCACTCGTTCTAGTAGAATTACCATTTGGTAATAAATATCGCCAATACGTTCCATGTCATTAATCATGCTCAACATTCCTCGCACCCTTTTAGAACCATGTTCACTAATATCCTGTGCGGCTACTTTGGTCAAAAAATCGGCAATTTCTACTTCTAGGCGGTCGGTAATGTCTTCTCGTTTTTTAATTTTGGCAATCAGTTTATCGGGGTTTTTATTTTTCTCAAATAATAGGCTCATCACATTGCCGCCCATTTTGCCTATCAGTTTACCAAATTCTTGCACTTCCTTACGAGCTTCGCCTACGCCAATTTCAGCAGTAGACATAACTCCTGTATTGATGTATCTAAGTTTAAACTCCTCATCTTCTTCGCTTCTACTAGGAATTAATCGCATTACGGTTTTAGCAATTAAGGGTACAAAACCGATGAGTAAGGCTACGTTAATAATGTTAAAGGTAGTATGGAAAAGGGAGAGTTGCAGTTCCTGTTGTCCTTTGTCAAGCCCAGGTATAAACGATTGTAGCATTGCGCCAAAAGGTTCCCACATGGCCTGCACAAAATCAATAAAAAACGGAAAGAGAATAATCATCCAAACGACCCCAAATACATTAAAAATAAAGTGCGCCAGCGCAGCCCGTTTGGCATGTACATTACCTACCAAAGCGGCAATATTTGCGGTAATAGTCGTTCCAATATTTTCGCCCATTACCATACCTGCGGCTACTTCAAACGGAATAACGCCATTAAATAAAAGCGTAAGCGTTAAAGCCATTGCTGCGCTAGAAGATTGTACTACAACGGTTAGTACCGTACCAATAAACACAAATAACATGGTAGAAAAAATGCCGTAATTGGTATAATTAGCCAAAAACTCTAACACCTGCGGATTGCCTTTTAAATCGGGAACCGCCTCTTTCAATTCGTTAAGCCCTAAAAACAGCAAGGCAAAACCAATAAACACTTCTCCTAGCGATTTAAGGGTGTTGCGCTTAGAAAACATCATCGGAAAACCAATGGCAATAATAGGCATGGCAAAAGCCGAAATCTTGACCTTAAACCCAAAAATAGAAATGAGCCAAGCCGTAAGCGTAGTGCCAATATTAGCTCCCATAATTACGCCAATAGACTCGGTAAGGGTAAGCAAACCTGCATTGGCAAAACTTACCACCATTACCGTAGTTGCCGAGGAAGATTGTATTAAACTGGTAATTAAAAAACCTGTTCCAACGCCTAAAAAGCGGTTGCGGGTCATACTCCCTAGTATTTGTCGTAAACGACTACCTGCTGCTTTTTGGATGCCTTCGCTCATTACCTTCATACCGTAAATGAAGAAGCCTAAAGCACCAATGAGGTTCAGTATCTGCCAAAATCCAAATTCCATGTTGTTTGTGTTGTATTGTTTATTTATGTGGGCAATACATTGGGCATTTTATAACCCCACAAGAAACAATTTTTTATTGAGATTTATGCGCTATTACTATGTTAAGTTTACGTTAAGTTTAATACTAGCAGCTAAGGAGTAGGTAATGTTCTAGTTTTGATTATTGAAGGAAGCAAACTTTTTTAAGGATCAATTATCAAAATCCAATTCTCAAATAATTATCAATTTTTGAATCACCAATTACTAAAAACCTGATTTTAAATAACAACCGATATTTTAATCGTTGCCCCGTAGAGAAAATTCATGAATTTTCTCTACCCCCAACCCAAAACTGTTGGGGGAAAATGTCAGAATTTGGATAGATTGGCTGTATGGATTTTTTGGATGCTAAATTTTAATGCTCAATAACCAAAATCCAAACATTTTCTATGTAATTAGGTCGCACCTACGGCGCTAGATTATTTTGCCGTTCGTTGTCTATAAACGGGTTGTACCTACGGCACAAAATGTCAGAATTTGGATAGATTGGCTGTATGGATTTTTTGGATGCTAAATTTTAATGACCAATTATCAAATCATAAATTCCAAATAATATTCAATCACCAAATTTCAAAAATCCCAATCGTCAGCAGGTAAATAAATTCTAAATTTTAAATCCTCCTTTTCATTAGCAGAAAAAAAATCTTAAATTCTAAATTTTCGATCTTAAATTTTCAATAAATCCAAAATCGCATATCAGGAATCAAAAATCAAAAATCTCTCGGTCAGCATAAAAAAACCAAAATCACATTTCAAAAATCAAGAATCAAGAATCAAAATCCTAATACCGCACCTCATCCACCCCAATAGCCGTACTATTACCAAAGTACAAGTTAAAATCAGCAACCGTATTGCTGCCATCTAAATTACAATCTGTATCGAGGTATTGATTAAGGTTACCGCCTTGACTGGCATAAAAATTAAAATCCATTAAAGATACAATGCCATCGCCATTTAAATCGCCCGCAATCATTGCGTAGTAGCCATCGGGCATTTCGGTAGCTTGCGAGGTGTTGCCTAGTATATTGTTGGCATTGGTAAAATCGTAGGGTGTTGCATTTGGGAGGGTGATGGCAGTATTGCTGCGTATATCTAAGTGGTTGCGGTGTCGGATAAAGAGGTAATAATCAATGCTTTCGTCGAGTCCAGTAAAAGTAATACCTTCGGTGCCATCTGTTGCTAGTAAAATGCCATCGTTGCGTACAAAGGCGGCTTGTTGTAAAAAGGCACTTCCGTTTTCGGCTTGTAATTCTACCAGCACCCAGTCAGTGGCAGTAGGAGGGGTGGCAATAACCATTTCGGCACCCGCATATCCCCACGGAGGACGGTTATAGGGTTGCATTAACGCTAGCAAGTTATTGTCCTCCAAATTAGTGTGCATCATGCCGCCGCCAATGTCTGCGCCTGCTAGTAAAACTTTAGCTTGTACCAATGTGCCAGTAGGAAGGGGACCTATGTTGCCCGTTAAACTAATATTGTCAATCAGTAAAGAATTGCCGTAGCCATTTTCGTTAATAAAATCTAGCAGAATAGAGTTGCCCACATAAGCACTTAAATCCACCGTTTCGGTACGCCACTCACTACAATCGGCAGGAAGCCATTCGCCACTCGAATAATCTGCCCCTAAAGTAGAAAGTTCCGTATCTGCTTTATTGTAGATAGTGTTAAAAGTAGCACCACAGTCAGTAGAAACATCCACTCGCATTCCATCGGTGTAAGTAGCACTATATCTAGCATAAGCCACATCAAAAGTTAAAGTAGCGGTGTTATAATTACTTAAATCAAAAACGGGGGAAGTTAAGTTATCTTCTGCCCCAAAGCCATTGTAAGCATAATTGTCTATCCAGGCAGCATAGTTATTACAAGCATCGGTTTGTGCTTGCCAAGTAATGTTATTGTCGGAGTTGGTAATGCTCCAACCGCTAGGAGGAAAAGTGCCACCGTCAAAATTTTGGGTGTAGGGGAGGGGAAGACCCTCATAGATTATCGTCATACATTGTTCATCATTTAAAGAATAGCCGTCTATTTGGTTATTGGGATTATTGGTGGCAATACAGAGCGTATAACTGCCAGGACTAATACTTGCCGTTGGCAACACTACATTTTCCAATTCGTTGGGAGCTAAATTGCCTGTCCAGTTGTAATTTAGTAAGGTATTGCTGCCTTCGGTGATGTTAATTTCTACGCTAGTGAGGTGCTGCGTTCCTAGGTTACTGAGTATCACTTCCGACTCAAAATCTTCTTCGCATAAATTAGTGGCAGGCGCAAGAATTTCGGTAATAGCAGCATCCGAACTACTAAAAGGTACACAAGCCAAAGAGCTGAGTAAGCTAGAGCGAGTTGTTTCGAGCGATAAACGCATGGC